>PXDI01000383.1 GCA_003565095.1 PVC group bacterium
CGCGCATTGAATTGCCAGCGCGGTTTCGCCCGGCGCGGTTTTGCTGCCGCCGCGGATGATGGCAATGGCTGCTTGCTCTTCCCGCAGTGAATGCAAATGAAAAACCGTCGGCCGTGCGGCGGCCTGCCAGAATGACAGACGCATTTTCCGGGCTTGATGTAAAAGGGGCGCCCCGCTTTCCGCGGAGAAATCAGCGCGGTTGAAGATCAGCATACCGGTTTGGTCCTCCTGCGGCACGGCTGCGGCACTCAGCCAATTGTCTCCATCCTGCAGATGCAGGGTGAGTGCTCTGATCGCCCCCGGATCGTCACAGGCGAATTCCATGACAATAGACGCCCCGGCGTGTTGCAGCGGAGAAATAGACACATCCCAGAAGAAGCGCTCGATTCCGGGTTGAAAGGGCAAAGGCAGCATGATTCCGCCATCTGGGGTGGTTGCGGCGGCTGGTGAATTATCTCCCGGCTGAAATGCCGCTGGTTTCAGCTCAACAATATCGCGGGCGGCAGCCGTTAAACATGGGATCACCAGCCCAAAAAGCAATAGCGCTGCAATGGCAGAAACGTTGATGCCATTCATGCCCTGGCGCATAAACCAACCTCACTCCCAGACATAACCTGAAACACTCTTGTCGGCACCCGATTTAGCCGCGGCACCTCCGCCGAATTCTTTGAAATAGCGTTTAGGTGCAGTGGTCCCGTTTGTTGAGAGTCTTTCGCCATGCTCTGTTGCCCCGCTGCTGTCCGGGGTAAGATTCTCCGGTTCTGCATAAGGATCAGAAACCTTATAGGGTTTCTCTTTGGGGCCGTCTTCGCGCAGGTTCCGTTTACGAACAAGATGTCTGCCGAGGCCCATTAACATAAAAAATACGGCCAGTAGACCGAAGATAATTGTAACAGGATTTCTGAAGAGTTCGATCATCCCTATACCTCATTTTGATTTTGATCAGTTGAGAGCCCAATATCGGCCGCCGCCTGATTGATGATGGCGGCGTTGATATGATTCGCTTTGGCGGCAAAGCCCAACATCAGCGCGGTGTCGCACAGCAGATTGATTTTACGAGGAATTCCGCCGGAAAGAAGAAACAGTGCGCTGAGCGCCTCCTGTTCAAATACCCACAGATCGCCTCCGGCTGTGCGCATATGTTCCTGGATATAAGCACTGGTCTGGGCTTCAGACAGCGGAGCAAGCGAAAATACTATTTGCATCCGCTGGTTCAGTGAAGGGTCGCTGCGTACGGCTTGCAGCAGTTCCGGTGTTCCTGCCAGAATGATGGTAAACAGCGGTTCATCCCTGCCGGCAGACTTGTTGAAAAGTCTCAGGTTGCTTAAATAATGCACCAGATACAGTCCTTCGTCTGCGGCAAGATAATGTGCTTCGTCTATACATAGCAAGGTGCGGGTGAGGTTTCCCGGCTGGGACTCGGCGGCGTTGGCAAAGCTCATCAAAGCCTCCGGCAGTGTACTGGAAGGCCCTTCGATTTTCATTCGCGCCAGAATGTGACGAGCCATGGGCAGTTGTCCGCCGGGAATTGCATCGAGCCGGATCACTGGAATACGGCTCTTTTCAACATGCTGTGCTGCGTGTCGCAATACGGTTGATTTGCCTACTCCGTAAGGGCCGGTCAGAATTCCGGCCTGCCGCCCGCTTTCCGCCAGAAAAGCAAAGCGGGCAATCGCCTCTTCGTGCTGATCGCCAGTAAACAGATAACGGGCGTCGGTTGAGTTCAGAAACGGGTTATCTTTCAGGTTCCAGTATTCGGCATACATAGACAGGGGCTCTCCGCGTTATGTGTTTTTGAATGCCGAGGCAAAACGGATCGGGTTCCCGGAAGCAGGTTGTTGTGCGCTGTCGGTATTGACCGCATTGCCGGATGCTGCTTCGGATTGTACCGGAACCATACCGGCTCCGGTTGCAATCTCAAACTCTATTGGCGGGGGCATGCCTGACTCGCCCAGATATTTATTAACGGAAAGTGTTCGTGTCCCGCTGTCGTCCACATCCATGGTGATTGTAACCGGGGTCAGGTCCTCAAGTAGATTTTTGAGGGTAAAAGCCAGAGGTGAGACCGGTTTGGGCAGGGTAAAAATAGCGGTAACACCCATGCGGTCAAAAGCTTGAATAAAGGAAAAGACATGTTTTGCGAGCCGGTCTTTCTGACGGATGGCCACCCATGGCAGAACGGTATCGATAATTACGCGTGAGACGCCTTTTTCTTCGATAATCTGAATCAGCTCATTGAAACTGTCAGGCGGCAGGGTTACATCCTGCTCAAAAACCGGTGAAGCCATAATTCCGGCATACTCAAGCAAGGTGGCTGCGCCGCTTTCTGCCGCGTCGTCACATGAGAAACCAAGGATTTTCTGCGAGATTATTGAAAGGTCACGCGGATTCCACGATGACAGCAGCAGGGCCTGCTCGCCTTCCTTCACCGCTTGTTTAAGGCAGTGCAGGGCCAGAATGGTTTTTCCGCTGCCATGCTTGCCGCAGCACAGCACCGGCCGCTTTCGGTAAACGCCGCCGCTCGTTTCATCAAAAAAGGGTATTCCCAGTCTGGTCTTATCGATCATTTTGCTTTTGTCCGCTAAGTTTTGCCAGCAGTTCTTTGATAAAGGGCATTTCAAAAGGTTTTGACAGTAAACCGGCTGCCCCCAGCTTTTCGCTTTTCTCGATAAGCTCCTGAGCCGGATATCCGGTAATGAAAACAAACGGCCGCCCGGCGGCTTTATCTTTAACCGTTTCCAGCCATTTCTCATTACCGGGACTGTCAGGCAGGAAGATGTCGGCAATTATAATATCAACCGATGCATCCGCGGCCGCCTCGATCCCTTCCGCACAGGTTGCGGCGCGCACTGTTGAATGTCCCTGGCTCTCCGCCAGCCGGCAGACATATTCAATAACATTGGGTTCATCGTCGATAACCAGTATTTTAGCCATACTTCACTCCATAAAAAACGGCACCATGCCGATGACTTCACAAAACTCTTTATAATTGAAGCACGCATCAACACTATGCGCAAGAATAATAAAAAACCATAAATCTCATTGATTTGAAGGGAATCATTACGTTATTATATCAATTTATAACTTTTTCTAGTCAAAACATAAACATGACTGGCGGGACCGGTATGGGCACAGATAAGCCTGTTGATTCATTTAAAACTGTCCGTATAGTAAGCTGTTACTGCGTAACCTGTGATCTGACAGTGCATGTTAATGGCACCCCGCCCCCGCTGGCCTGTCCTTACTGCCGCAAGCCTTATGAGCAAAGTGAGCGTGATGTGCCGCAGGCGGAAGCCGCCGCGTTTCCCTCTCTTGAAGAAACCCGCGCCCGGATGGCCAAGCTTTACCGGCGGCCGCCCAAATGGCTGGCTATGCTGATTATCTCCGTGGCGGTGCTGATGCTGGCAACCGCAGTGTATATGCAGTTACGCAGCATCGGTAACTATTTTTATCAGCCGGTAGTAAGCATCTATTCTTTTGTGGCCGGTATCTTTGTGGTTTCACGTTTTCTGATTGCGCCGCTGTATATTGCCCCGCGCAACCGTGATTTTAATCCGACCTTATCTGTTCTGGTGCCCTGTATGAATGAGGAGGCGGTGATCCGGCAGACGATCGAGCGGGTTTTCTCCGCCGGGTATCCAGCGGATAAAACGGAAGTTATCTGTGTGAATGACGGTTCAACCGACGGCACATTGGAGCAGATGATGGAAGCTCTGACACTGCATCCCAATCTGGTGGTGGTGGATTTTGCGAAAAACCGCGGTCTGTGCCATGCGTGGGCGGTCGGGGTGCTCCTCAGCCGGGCTGAATTTCTGGTATGTGTCGATTCTGATACGTTCATCTTCCCGGGATCGCTGAAAAAGCTGATGCAGGGTTTTGTTGATCCTACAGTCGGCGGTATCAGCGGTCATTGCGATGTTGAGAATGCGGATACCAACCTGCTGACCAGAATGCAGGATGTACGCTATTTCTTTTCATATAAAGTTATGAAAGCGGCGGAAAGCGTTACCGGGACTGTAAGTTGTCTGCCGGGATGTTTCTCGGCATACCGCCGGGTATGTGTGCTGCATGTGCTGGATGAATGGTTGAATGCCAAGGTTGCGGGAGAATACGGCAATTTTGCGGATGACCGCAGTTTAACCAATCTGATTCTGAAAGATTACAAGATTTTATATGATGATGAAGCGCTGGCGACAACGATTGCACCGGAAAGCTGGAGCCAGTATGTCAGGCAGCAGTTGCGCTGGAACCGTTCTTATCTGCGTGAAATAGTAAAAGTCGGCCGTTGGATGTGGCGTAAGCATCCGGTGCCGGCGCTCTCATGGTATGCCATGATGTGGATGCCGATTGTTGAGCCGGTGGTCATTACCGCTGCGCTGATTGTCGCTCCGCTGATGACCCTGCTGGCCGGTACCGGAAATATCGTTTGGTCGTATATGCTCGGTGTGGTGGCAATCACGGTAGTGTGGACCATGCATTACTGGGAACGCACCGGGCGGCGTTACTGGTGGACCGGATTTATCTATACGCTCAGTTATATGACGTTCTTCAGTTGGCAGATTTACTGGGCGCTGGCAACTATTTCCGGACGTAAATGGGGGACGCGCGGATGAATGAACGCGACCAGCAACCAAAGCTGCCTCAGCAGAATGCTGCCGAGCCGCTGCCGAATGGCTGGACACGGCCCGTTCCCGTGCAGCACGCCAGCAATTTCCGCGCATGGATGTTTTTTCTGGCAGGTATCTGTCTGATTGTGGCGCTATGGATACCGTTACGGACAGCCTGGCAGCGTGCCCGCTATCGGCCGGCAACTGTCGCCGTGCGTGATGCGGACAGCTTTGTTGTGCTGGCATACAGCGGGGTGAGTGCCGGCCGGGTGCGCGGACCGGATGAGGTCAGCCGTACACAATTTGAAGAACATATCCGCACTTTGCATGCCCGCGGTTTCAATCCGATCGGTCTGGATGATGTGGTGGACTTTTATCAAAAAGGTTCCCTGCTGCCGCGCAACGCGGTATTGATCACGATGGAGCAGTCGAAAAAGAGCTCCTACCTTGAGACCCGCGCAATTCTTCAGGAATATCGCTGGCAGGCAGTGATGTTTGTGCGTTCTGACACAATTGCCCAGAGAGATCCGGATGTGTTGCGCTGGCCGATTCTGCGTGACATGCAGCGTTCCGCAACCTGGGATGCGTCCGCCCAGTCGATAAACGGGTTTCGGCGTATTCCTGCCACCCCGTCGGGTGAGAGAGGAAACTTCTTTTCTTCCCCAATGTGGTTGGAAAAGGAGGGCCGCTTTGAAACCGTTGCGGAGTTTCAGTCCCGGATAGAGACTGAACACCGCTTGACGGTGGCGGAATTCAAAGAGCAGACCGGAACCGCACCGGTGGCCTTTGCTTTTCCTTACGGCGACTATGGTCAGTATGATGCGCGTGCGGTTGCTACAAGGGTCCTGAATCTTGCTGCGGTTGAGAAGTTTTATGACATCGGATTTGCGCTGGGATCATTTATGCTGAATACCAGGTATTCCGATCCACGTGCATTGAACCGTATTTTGGTTGATCCAAAGTGGAGTATTGATGAGTTTGTCTCTTTGATCGAGGCATGCCAGGCGGTGCAGCCATGGACGCTGGATAACGCATTGGACGCTTCGCGCTGGCGGACAGTGTGGGGTATTGCTGAATCGACTCCGGACGCTCCATTTGTACTGCGTGCGGTAAAGCCGGATGATCAGGCCGCCGGCCCTCCCGGCACCGGTGCTTTGACTTGGATGCTGGGTAGTGATCTCTTTGAGGATTATTCCGTCAGATTACGCTTCAGGTTGCAGGGCGGGCAGTTCGGGGTGCGCTTCCGCTACCGTCCCGGCGGTGAAGAGGGTCTGCGGTTTCTGATGGATTCCTCCGGTAACCGCCGGTTGACGCAAAAGCTTTATGGTGCTGAGGAAGTCGTTCTGGCGTCCGGCCCGGGCAGCGGGTTATCTCCCGGTCAGGAACACGAGCTGACTGTCTCGCTTTCGGACCGCACGATTACGGTTACGCTTGACGGGAAGATGATTCTGGGAGAGCCGGTTGATTTGATGACTGATACAGCCCCCGGGATGTTTGGCTTTGAGGTGTGGGATCCCCATCCGGGGGTTGCCGGGTTGGAGGTGCTCGCGCTTGATTTTCCCCGTCAGCGCAATACGCTGTTATACTGGGATGCCGCGCTTGACGCAAAAGACGCCCGTTTGATTGCCGGGCTGCACCATGCGGCCTGGCGATATGCCGCGATCAGTCCGCCCTGGATGGATGTGCAGCGTGCTGTTCCGCTGGTGCTGCCGGACTGGGATGATCAGGCGCTTACCCGCTTTGCCCGTATGAATGCAGTCCCGGTTATGCCCCGGATTGCTTTATATGCTGCTGAACTGGCCGTTTCAATTCCGCCCGAGGCGCTGATCAATGAGGCTGTCAGGTTGGGCATGGACGGCATTTATCTTGATTGCCGTAATGTGCCGCCCAATGAAATTCCGGTATTAATGCCATGGCTGCAGACTTTCTACGAAAAAACAAAGGAGCATAAGATGAAACTGGCAATCACGCTGCCGGCGGCGATTACACGCATGGCGGCATTTGTTTCGATTGCGGGGATGTTCCCCGATGCATTAATCGCTGTACCGGCCTCTGCACAGGCGGCGGAAAATGTTCAGACGGCTGCCAATGTGGTGGTTTCCGAGGTGCTGCTGGAACCGCCCGCTGACATGCACCTGAATCTATATCATCAGTTGGCTGTGCGTGAGCTGCCGGAAGAGGCGCTGTCGCCGCGTGCAAGGCGCGATGTCAGCCGGACTGAAGGACTGTTGGCTTATCATGACGGAAAATACGAAGAGGCGATCGGTTTCTGGAAAGAATGGCTTGAAGATGATCCGCGCAGTGCGGATGCGATGGGTTTGATCGGCCGGGCTTATATTAAGCTGGCGGAGCCGGAAAAGGCACTGGAATATTACACGCGCAGTCTGGAGGTTGCGCCGGGCCAGATCAGTATGGCGATCCGGCGCGCCGAGTTGCTGGATTCGATGGGGCGGGAGGATGAGGCACGCCAACAGCTCAATCTTTATGCACGCATTTTTCCAGAGAATCCCGATATTCTGATTGCGCAGGCCAAGTGGTTGGATCGGCGCAACCGGCGCGTTGAAGCACGCGGCATGCTCGAAACACTGGTCAGAGAGCAGCCGCTCAACATTGCCGCACGGGTGGCCTTGTTGAGCTTTCAGGATAATTCAATCGAGCGTTATCAGACGATGCGTGATGTGTTGGAACTGGGTCGTTCCCCGGAAGCACGCCTGCCGTTCGGCAATATGCTGCTGTCGCAGGAATTGCTGACATATCCAGAATCCGGCGTGTTTTTTGACTACATTCGCGAGCAAGCCGCCGCGGCCCGGAAAACCCCGGTGCGCCGGCTGTATGAGCGCTTTCTGCCGCTGAATGCAAAAGTAACTGATGATTTTGCATTGGGGCGGTTGTCGGATGAGTGGATTGCTTCGGATGGCATCAGGGCTCTTGAGCGCGGGCGCTATGAACTGCGCACAGCAATCGATCAGACGGAGGCTTACTTACGGCTTTACCGCTCGGAGCTGATCCGTGACGGCTATCTTGATGTTGTGCTGGATGAAACGCAGGGTTTCTTCTGGACATATGCCCGCCGAAGTTCACGCGCCATGGTGCGTTTCGGGTTTGACGATGACGGGTTTATTCATATTCAGGCCTGGGATAACGGGGAGCTGCTCGCTCATCACAGCCGTCCGTGGATTCGTCCGCCGGGCAGTCTTAATCTGCGGCTTGAGCTGCGTGGTGATGGCGCACGGGGATTTGTCAACGAGATGGATGTTTTTGACGCGCCGCTGGATATTCCGCCGCAGGTGGCCTACGGCTGGTGGGGCATTGCCCCGTTTGCTTTTGAACTTGGTATAGCGCGCGCGCGTATTATCAAAATGGAATGCGAACCATTTGCACCGGTAATCGTCATGACCCCTCCCGGAAACCCGGATGATCAGATCGTTCAATTACGGCCGTATGCCGGGAGTTTCTCGGCACTGGCTCCGGCGTGGATTTTTCAGAAACCGGACGGTTTGCTGCCGCAGTCATTGCCTGAGAACAGCAGCATCGTGCGTATGTTCTGTGCATTTCACGGAATTCGGCTGCTGCCGGTTGTTGATCTGGCTTATGACGGAACGGTTGATCCGCGGCAGGTAGTTGAATTGATTCACAAGAACAGTCTTTCCGGAGTGATAATCAAGCGCCGGACGGTGCCTTCTGCGGAATGGCTGACGGCTTTACGCAAAGCACTGGAGCAGAGGCCGGGCACGGTGATTGTAATGCAGACCGAAGCCGCATTGTGGGACAGCCCGCGTGCCGGAGCTGAGTCGCGCGGTGAGTTGACTGTGCGTCCTGAAGTGCGTGATAACCTGCTGCCGGGAGTGGATGATCCGATTGTTCTGCGCGAGATTCCGGTCAGCAGTGTGCTGCTATCCCCAATGCAGGCCGAATGGAAGGTGCAGATTAGCAGACCGGATGACACTCTGCGCGAGGGGCAGGAGCTTGTCTACCCGATACTGCACCTGATGGGGAGTGACGGCTGGATTAGCCGGGGGGCTCCGGAGTTTGCTAGTGAGACGGTGACGGAACCATCTGAATAAGGATAAAAAGCGTGCTTTTCCCGACCGCGGTGTTTGCGCTTTTCTTTTTTGCAGTTTTTGCCGCGCATTGGTCGCTGGCCGCATGGCCGCGGACGCGTAAAGCATTTCTGCTGTGCGCCAGTCTCTTTTTCTACGGTTACTGGAGCTGGAAGTTTGCGCTGATGCTGCTGGCGTCCGCTTTGTTCAATCATGCCGCAGCCCGCCGGATGCATGCACTGCCTGTGCCGGAAGCAAGCAAGAAACGCTGCTGGCTGGTGGCGGCATTGGTCTTTAATCTGGGTTTGCTGGGATTCTGGAAATATACGGGATTTCTGATTGGTGATGTGATTCTGCCGATTTTGCGGATGGCTTCCATCAGAATCGGCCCGGATGCCGTACAGTGGCTGGTCGGTTTTCAGGAAGAGCTGTTCCCGGTGCTTTCGCGGATAATCCTGCCGGTCGGCATCTCTTTTTTCACTTTTCAGGCCTTGAGTTATGTGATTGATGTTTATCGCGGAAAAACCGTACCGGCCGCCTCGTGGCTGGATTTTGCCAATTATCTGGCCTTCTTCTCGCAATTGGTTGCCGGGCCGATTGTGCGTGCCAAAGACCTTGTTCCGCAGATGGAGCAGATGCCTCACCGCGCGAGTTCGCTTGATAGCGGTCGGGCGGCGTTTCTGATACTTTCGGGATTGTTTAAAAAGACTGTATTGGCCAATTGGCTCGCATCACGACTGGCTGATCCGGTGTTCGCATGGCCCGCGGCATACAGCGGACCGGATGTGCTGCTCGGGGTGTATGGCTATGCCATCCAGATATATTGTGACTTTTCAGCGTATTCTGATATCGCCATCGGGACTGCACTGCTGCTCGGGTTCAAGTTCCCCGACAATTTCAATGCGCCGTATCTGGCAACCTCGCTGCAGGATTTCTGGCGCCGCTGGCATATTTCGCTCTCCACCTGGCTGCGCGATTATCTCTATATTCCGCTGGGCGGCTCGCGTCGCGGTACATCGCGCACGGCGGTAAATCTGCTGATAACATTTCTGCTGGGCGGACTCTGGCACGGCGCGGCCTGGACTTTTCTGCTCTGGGGGGCGTTTCACGGCGTTTACCTGATTCTGGAAAGAGCGTTTGTGACAGGCTGGCAGCGGTTGTTCGGCAGCAGAACAGACCCGGATAGTGCGCCAGGCCTGAGCAAAGTGGTTTTTGCCGGTGCCGGACGCTTTTTTGCCAGGATCTGGGTTTTTCATTTGGTATGTTTCTCGTGGATATTGTTCCGCGCCGGTGAAGTGGAGCTTGTCCGCGAAATGCTGGGCGCAATTGCCGCATGGAGAAATGCCGTAAGTGAGGTTGTTTTGTGGGAAACTACGGCGGTGTTGATCGTTATTACAGGTTTCATTACCCAGTTTTTTGACGGGCGGCGACTGTGGCGGTTGTATCAAGGCATGTCCAGGCTTCCGGGCTGGCTGCTGGGGGCGATTGCGGCGCTGGTTTTGACTGTGATTCTGGCACTCGGCCCGGAAGGCGTGGCGCCGTTTATTTATTTTCAGTTCTGAAAGATAAAGAGGAAGTTATGAGTAATCCGCACGAAGAAAAAACCTCCGGCATGCCGGTACGGCGGACGATTGTAGCGGTGACAGTTTTTTATGCGCTTGTGCTGGCGCTGAATGCGGTGGCGCTGCACGAATCAATCGAGCGTCAGCCGTTCGGTCCGGCCCGTACATTCTGGCTTTCCGTAACCGGTCCGCCGGCTGCCGCGTCGCGCGCTTTGCGGCTGGACCGCCCGCGTGAGTTTGTCAATAAGACCCTCGGCTCACGGATTAATCATTAGCCTGATATATTCATCAGAATATAAAAAATTGCACAGGTTTTATTTGTTATAGCCGGTTTGTTTTGATATTCTTTGATTTTCAACAGAAAAGGGTTTTCTATATGAAGAAGACATTGTTGTTCCTGTCTTCGGTTATGCTGTCAGCCGCATTATGCAATGCCGGTGAAGGGGCGGTCAATTCGCCGGTGCTGTTGATTGGCGATTCGATGATGCGGCTGCCGGGGATGGCGGTTGAGCGTGAACTGGCCAGAACCCGGCCGGAAGTTACCGCCCGCACTTTCTCGGGAATCGGCACGGGCTTGGCAAGACTGGATGCATTTGACTGGTTGGGGAAAATCAGCGAGCTTTGTGCTGAACAGAAACCCAAAGTTGCGGTCGTTGCATTGGGGGCGAATGACCGTCAGCCGATGCAACTACCGGATGGCCGCGGAATTTCACAGCCCGGTACAGACGAATGGAATGCCGAGTATGCTGTAAGAATCGCCAATGCCATGGATTTGTTTATTGACAACGGCTGTGAAAAAGTTATCTGGCTGCTGCTGCCGCCGATGCGCGATCCGGTTGTTGACCGGCATGCGGCAACGTTGAACGAAATGGCCACCGCCGCAGCACAGTCACGTCCGCATGTAACGCTTTTTGACGTTGGCAGTCTGGTTGCTGACCGGAGGACCGGCGGGTTCACCGAACGGATAATCGATCCGCGCACAGCCGCGGCTGTTGCGGTGCGCGAGCGGGATGGCATCCACCTCTCCCCGCAGGGCGCCCGGCTGCTGGCGGCCGCCATCGTCGAAAAATACTGGAAAGCGGAATAATGCGATGAAAAACAAAACTCTATTGACGATGCTGGTCATGGCGGCAGGCGGCGGCGTCGCTACACTTTTTTATGTGCAGGTTCTGGCGGCTGCCGATGGTGAAGTCTCTGCGGATTATACAAACAGTTTCCGCCGGATGCGGCCGGGTGCCGAAAGAAATCTGCAAAGGGATCCGTTTGTGCTTGATGCGGCCGGGCAGTCTGACCGGCTGGAAGTGCCTGCCGGTGAGAATAAACTGGAGACCGCCATCCTGCTATTGCAGGACAAAGAGTATGCTGAAGCCATTCCGCTGCTGGAAGCCGAGCTGGAGCGCATTCCGACAGTTGAAGCAGTCTGGGAGGGGCTCGGCTGGTCCTATTACGGGGTTGGTCGTGTGGAAGATGCCGAGCGTCTTTGGCAGCAGTATGTCGCCCTGCGGCCGGATTCGCCTAAAGCCCACAGCCTCTTGGCACAGCTCGCTATTCTGCGCAGCGACTGGCGTAGCGCCGATGGGCACTTAAGCCGCGGGCTTGAACTTGATTCTGATAATTATGATATCCGTTACTGGTATGCTCAGAACCTCTTCCGGCTGGGACGGCTTGAACAGGCCGTGGAAATCATGGAGGCACTGGTTCAGGAAGACGATATGCGCTATGACGTGCGGACCGACTTGGCGCGTGTGTACACTCTGTTCCAGAATTATGAAGCCGGCCTCGACCTTTGGGAGGAGATTGTTGATGTTTTCCCCGATAATCTTGATTTCCGAACAGAATACGCGCGGGTGCTGATGCTGACGGGTGGACTGGAAGAGGCGGATGAACAGGCCCGGCGGATTCTTGCCGAAGAGCCTGGCCGCATGCCGGTCATGCTGCTGAGAGCGGATATTGCCGAGCTCTCCAAATTGCCTGAGGAGATGATTCCTGCGCTGAAAAACCTGATTGAAGAGGCCGAAGATGATAATGTCCGTGCGCAATTGAGCGTGCGGTTGGCTGTTCGATATCTGGTTTTAAACCGTGAGGATGCGAAAGAATGGCCGCTTGAGCTTGCTTTGGAGCAGTATGCCGCGGCAACGGAGGCCGTTCCCCATTATGTGCCGTGGCTGAATCAATATGCCGCATTGGCACTGATGGCCGGTCGACCGCGAGTTGCCCGGAGAATATTGGATCATATTCTGGAAGAAATTAATCCTTATAACCAGCAGGCACTGCGCATCCGTTTTGAATTGGCTATGCTGCGGCGCGATTACGATGCCGCGGAACGGGCGCTGGATGAGGTTTACGCCCGGCTCGACCCTGGTAATCCGTACCGCTTTTTCGATCGCGCACGGATCGAA
>PXDI01000249.1 GCA_003565095.1 PVC group bacterium
CCTGAGTTCATCGTCCCGCAGGACGGCGACACCAAGCAGGACTGCGAGATCAAGGCCGGCAAGCGTTGGCTCGATAAGAACGGGGCCTTCTACCGTACCGGCAATGACACGATCCTCGGCGATGATCTCTATGCGCACCAGCCATTCTGCCGCCGCACGCTGCAAAATAACTACCACTTCATTTTCAACTGCAAACCGAAGTCCCATAAATATCTCTACCAATGGCTCGATCTGCTCGAGGAAGGCAGCGATATTCACACCGTGAAAATGCGCGTGAAGAACCCGAAAAACAAGTGGGAAGATCATACCTATCGCTACGCCAATAACGTGCCGCTGGTTGACGGTGAAGATGCACTGAGAGTCAACTGGTGCGAACTGACCATTACATATCGAGGCAAGCAGACTTACCACAACACATTCATTACTGACTGGAAGATAACCGACAAGAACGTGGCCGGAATCGTTGCTGCCGGCCGTGCACGCTGGAAGATCGAGAACGAAAACAACAATGTGCTCAAAAACAGGGGCTATCACCTCAAGCACAACTTCGGCCACGGAAAGCAACACCTTTCATCGCTGCTGGCCGCCCTCAATATCCTCGCCTTCCTGTTCCACAGCTTCCTGACCTTCTGCGACGACGCATACCGACTCGTGCGCGCCAAGCTCCACACGCGCCAGACATTCTTCGACCACATCCGATGTCTCACCTGCTATCACCGCTTCGCATCCTGGGCGGCCATGATGGACTTCATGATGCGTGGGCTGGAAATCGGTCCCTATGCGGACCAAGAAGCATAACCGTCACCCACAGTCGTATTGTGCCCTGAGGCTGTCTCCGAGCCCCAGAAGCACCCAAACCGCGCACAATCGCCTCATATCCATCTGCCTCATGCCCCGCGCGGTCGACGACTACGGATCACGAATCAAATCCTCTCCCCCAACGGGCTCGAACACAGATGCTCTACGGCATGAATCCCTACCATATCGTCTTCCGTAGTCGTCCCCGTAGTCGTCCACCGCACCCCAATCAGCCCATAATTAGAATGGTCAAAGGACAAAGTAAATTAGCCTTTGGCAAAGTAAATTAGCCTGGGGGCGCATTTAGTTTATCCGAAACGTGGGGTATCGGACCTTTTTTGTGTTGGTTGGGTTCATTATCGGCGGGTTTATGGCATATAGTGACCGAAAAAAGGCGTACGGGAACGTGAGGCGCGAGATTCCCGTTTTTCGGACAAGGTAAATGCGCCCCCGGTAGTGCGCCTGCCTGCGGGAGGTGGCGCGAGTCGCTTTATGCGCCCGCCTATGCGAGCAGCGATGGTTTCAGGACGATTTCGTTGGCGGGTATCTTGCGGATGCCAAGCGTGGCCAGGAGGTTCCCTCCGTAGGTGAAGGCGAAGAGGTCGAAAGGTGTCTTGTCGTTGAGCGCGGGGCGGGCGTAACTGTTGATGTGTGAGAGGGCATTGTCGATGTCGGTCTGCCTCAGGGCGTCGAAGGATGTTCCTTTGGGCAGGATCATGCGCAGGAACTCGTGGTTGCGTTCGACGCGTCCCTTCTGCCATGAGGCACAGGGGTCGCAGTAGAACAGTCGCGATCTGGGGTTTCCGTCCGGGGCATTTTCCAGCGCAAGCGGATTGGAGAACTCGGAACCGTTGTCCGTGAGCAGCACCGGGAAGAGTCGCCGGAAAAGCTCCGGGCCGGCGACGGCCCAGAGGCGGGCAAAGGCGTCGATGACGGACTGTGAGTCGTTCCGGTCGCGGAGAAACGCCAGCATCAATCCGCTGTCCCGGAAAAGGAGCGTGAGCAGCACCTTGCCGCCTATGCGACCGATGACGGAGTCCATCTCGACAACGCGAGCCTCGGGCGTGGCGGCGGTGAACGCCTGGAAGTCGGCATACGTCCGCCCGATCCGGCACTTTGTGTCGATCTTGTGCTCAACCGGCTTTCGCGAGCGCGGTTTGAGCATACAGACGCGGGGCATGTCGCCGTTTTTGGCGCGCAGCAGGCCGCCGGCGATGTAACGGTAGACGGTCTTCTCGTGCAGATCGAAATGATCGGGATGGGTGGTGAGGATGTGGTGAACGGACTGCCCCTGCCGGATCAATTGGCTGACCAGCGCGTCGAGTGCACCGAGTTGATCCTCGGTGATGTTCGCGCCCTGGCGGGTTTCTACGAGCAGCTTGCGATAGTGTTGCTGCGCATTCTTATGCAGATAATACTGTTTCCGCAAAACGCATTTAGCTTCATCTTTACATCCATTGCAGACATAGGGAGGCCGCTCCAGCCTGGCGCATGTTTCCTCGGCGAAATCGGGACATAGCGAGTTGCACAGGCGACATGCTGAACAGCGCCTGACGCAGTCAGGCTTGTCCATGCAAAGCTGGTAACGTATGCACGAACGGCGCGTTATACAACGGTTGGTCAGCCGTCCGTAAGCCCCCTTGTTACTCGATGTACGACGGGCAAGAACCTCCCGCGAAACAGATGAATGATGTTTCCCGATCTTGGCAGCGATCTTCTTTAAGGAATATCCCTGCTTGATGCCGTGCTCTATCTCCAGTCGTTCCAGATCTGTCAGATGCTTTCTTTTAGACATGACGGTCCCTTTCTTGTTATCCCCTGCGTCATTGCAGGTGCTGGCAAGAATAGAACCGGATTACACTAAAATTTGGCAGACTAAATGCGCCTCCTCCCCCCGGGGGGAGGAGGATGACCAGCAGAACACAACACTTATGATCTGGACTCCCCGGAATCTGGCAGACTAAACGCGCCCAGGTGCTTTGGCAAACTAAGTGCGCCCCCTCGCCAAGCATGGGGGCTAATTTACTTTGTCAATTCACA
>PXDI01000118.1 GCA_003565095.1 PVC group bacterium
ACCCGACCAGGTTCAAGATCGCCGGAAAGCATAAATCCCTGATCGCCCACAGGGGCTGGTTGGATGCGTAATCCCGAGCGCTCCCGTCCCGTGGAAAATGTTTCAAACTGACGGCGCATTTCCCTTCCCTGCGACCGCGCAGCCATCGGGCGTGTTGGATCAAATCCAAAACGGTCCCATTGATACCAGTCAGGAATGCCGTCATTGGAAGAGTCAAGATTGACACGGTCCGGGATGCCGTCACCGCTGGAATCGCGAAAGCCCTCCACCCTGTCCGGAATGCCGTCGCCATCGGAGTCCCGATCCAGCATGTTGGGCAGGCCATCACCGTCAAAGTCGGCAAAGCCCTCGACTAGGTCGGGGATTCCATCCCGATCCGCATCCCCGTCAGACAACGCAATATAACGCACCCAGAAACGCTCTCCGGCAGATCCCGGCAGCTCAATTTCAATCCCCTGAATCCAATCCGAGGGCCATGAGGTGTTGGTGTCGGACTCAAATACAATCGTCTGCAACTGGTTGCTGCCAGACACTTCTGCCAGCAGCTCACGGGAGCTGCTGAATCCCTGCGAGCGTGTTCGCCAACGCAGGCGGGCAGTTCCCGCCACGGGACTGCGCAAAACCACAACCACCCGCTGTAACTGGGTGCCATGCATCCAGGTGCTGTTATTCCGTAAAACACCGGAGCCGCCGCTGAACGTCCCGCTGATTTCCCCGCCGATGGTGCCAATGCCGCTGATCCCGGACTGCGCATTCCACTGGGGCTGGCCAAGATTGCCGCCAAAGCGATAAATCGGACTGGCATAGGTGAGGATTTCCTCATCGGGGAAGGTGGTGGTCAATGAAGTGTTTCCACTTTGGGAAACATTTTGAGAGTTGGAGGTCGACAGGATACCATCCCACCAAAACCACTGGGTAGAGGGGAAAGTCATAATATTATTCCTCACCGTGACGCCATCCGCATTGTTGACCCTAATCGGCGAGGAATCGGAAGAGATCCGGGGAATAACGGAGTCTTCCACCAGCACGCTAAAGTCACCGGGGCGATTCGGGATATGATTAAAACTTAAAGCAGTGCTCCCACCGGGATTAATCGCAAACCCGCGGCGGAAAACCTGATTAAACGGCGCAAGACCTTCAACACTCGAAAAAGAAGAACTGAAAAAGCTTCCTCCCCCACGCTGACGGATGTCCTCAGCAATTACAGGATGCCGGATAAGCATTCCGCGCTGGAATATCTGAGGCATTTCCAGACGACGTAAAATGGCAGGCTGGGTCGGCATTACCGAAAATAGGTGATCCACCTCGGCAGTGGGTGGAAGGGTCGGGCTGAGCTCCACCCAAGCACGTTTACGGTTTACAGGCCTGACACCAATGACTTCGTGCAGACTCACGATTTCATTACCCTCGCCATAATACATCAGGGTATCCCCTTCACGGATATCAATATTGTGGAACATTATATCGCGGTCTCGTAATTCCACTCGCGAAAGCGTATCAATCGTCCGTATGCTAGCCGCTGGCTGGGAAATATTGATTTCGTCGTCTTTATTGGCTTCCAAACGAGAATCCTCAATCAGGGGAGGCGCCCGGAAATACTTCAGGTGAAAGATGTCTTTGTTTCCCGCTGTCAGCCGATTTGTTCCCGGACGGCGCAAGGCATCAAAGCGGCGAATCACCAGATTTTCGGTCGAAGTTGCACGAACGCTCATCACCCGGGCGGCGTGGGTAGTGATGTTCTCAAGTAAAAGGTTATCGCTGAACGTCGGAATAATAAGACCGGTGCGATGGACAATGAAGTTGCCATCTTCATCCTGCAAGTCGTCGCCGTAACCCGCTGTTTTGATCGTTATATAATCTCCCACCGAGGCAGAATTCATGATTCTTCGTGAGGCCGCATGAAAGAATACGCGGAAAACATGATCCTCAAGGCGAACAATTTCCCGTCTACGGCCAAAATCCGGATTGGGATTGCGGGTTGAGCCGTCGTAAAGCATCACATCACTGCCAGTGGCATTGGGTGATTCTTCCTCTGGCGGATCGGCATAGCCCTGGTCGATTCGAACATCCAGGTAATCCTCGCTCTGGTTTACCGCGATAATTCTACCTTGCGTGAAAGGGAGCGGATCGGAATCCAGGGTGAAGTTCCGAACCGTCACATTATCGGATTGGTAGATGGCAAAAACCACGCCTCCTGGATAAAAAAGGATAGTCGATCCATTGCCTTCAATAACCAGATTGTGAGAGCGATTGAACACCATACTGCCATGACCGGCCACCTCCCTGTCGTCCATGCGGTAAGTACGGCCATGGCCAAAATGCAGCGTTGTCGGACCTTCGCGGAAGGAAAGATAATCGGCAGCCGCCCTTAACGCCGGACCGTCATCCGTGACCCCGTCACCGACAGCTCCAAAATCCTCAATGTAATAGGTTTGGGCGGAAACAAGCACAGGCGGCACCATCAGAGCTGCCGCCCAAAGCATAATGCGGAAGAAACGGCCCAAAAGCATAAGGTCAAACATCAATTTAGCAGGGACAACATTAAAACGCAAAAGAAAATTAACCTATCTTGGATATGATCCTTGCCCAGTTTTCCGGCTTCACTTCATCGCAATAAAGGGAATCTGCCGCATTTGGTTGATTTTTGCGAAAAAAAATGATGCCGTCGTCCCGCAATTTAAACCTTAACCATTAAAATTATGAAAAAAATACTCCTATCAATCACTCTTCAGACCTTCTTGGCGTTGGTGATAGGAAATTCAATTTACGTTCTGTCCGACCGGTGCAGAGGTTGGCGATTGAATTCGGCCTTGGCAAGGCGATTTTCCGGCTTCAGT
>PXDI01000071.1 GCA_003565095.1 PVC group bacterium
GACATACCGCGGATATCGTTGTCCGACACCAGTGGCACAAGCATCAGGGAGCCAACACTGCCCGGCGCGCCAGCAGCAGGCTCTTCCCCTTCGAGATCAGCACGCAGCTCATCCTTCCCGAACGCTCTACCTGATAACTCCCGGAATCTTTCAATGACCGTATCGCTGACCATTGCTGCAAAACCACGGCTGACTTTGCCGAGAATATGGATGATGAAATCGTGACCGCAGCCATCATTGACCAGGACCCCTGACAGATCGCTGCCTGATGCCGCGGCCATTCCGCGTCCATAAGCATGCAAAACCTCAACCAGCCTGTCCTCGCACGCCTCTGTCCAATCGATGCCGGAAACAAGGCTGAGATAATCTGCAGCCAGCGACGACTGCTTGTCGGCAGATGCCATCACCGGCAACATGGATTGCCTGGCGCATTCACGAACCACAGCCAGCATTTCATCGGCGTCTGCAGCATACTCCATGATGCGGTGGACCCCCAACCCTTGCAAAGCAGCGGTCACTGCCGGAGTCGCGTGCCGGACCACCGCACAAACCGCAACCCGGGGACAAATTTCCATTGCCTCCCTGACATAGACGCACCTGCTCGATTGCGGACTGGGGGTCGCGGCAACCACGACATCGAACCTATGTCTAATCAGCAATCTGAGGAATTCAGGCCCATCTGAGGCATAAGAGACCGCATGGCCACCGCCCTCAAGCCGGTGTTGCATAATCTTGCCGGCCTGCTTGTCATCATCGAACACCAGTATGCTGATACGCGAACCCACCCTCTTCTCCAATTAATCATTCAACTGACAATTGCCCAGTCCCGCCTGGCAAGTCCGTAGCCAGGCCTTCATGTCCTTTCGGCAATCTATCTGCCGCCGGATGACGGCACAAGACCGAACCTTCAGGATCGGAAACCTCTTTGGAAAGCCGGATTCCACCCCGGCCGCTCCCCCATGGGTTTCGTCTCGTCTGGAGGGCCTGGCTGGCTCACCCTTTCCGGGTCAAGGAGCCCATAACTGAGGCAAGCCGACGATCTTTCGTCCAGAGTTCAGCGTGGTCAATCAGTGATGACGCAATCAAGTGCATGTCTATGAAGCCCAATCCCTTCCCGTGCAGCTTCCTTGAGTTGATCATGTGCATCACTTCTTCATGAGTGGCCACGGCGACCAATGGCAAGGAACCAAAGTATTCCAGTACTTCATCCCTGCGGACAAGGTTTCCACAAGCCAATTCACCGATTATAAGGGGATGCGTCAGCACTTCCCCGTTCATGAGCTTATCCTGCAACAACTTATCGCCATCTCGAAAGTGGCCGATCCACACAGAAGTGTCCACTAGCGTCATTGGGTCCCTCGACTTCGTCGCCTAGGAACGCTTTTGAGGTTTTTCTGGTATCCCCCAAGTTTTGCCAGACGAACGGCGCTTTCTCTTGCTATGAGTGCCTCGAGGCCCATATGGACCAAAGACGTCTTCTCTTTGACTCCAGTAATGGCGCATGCCTGTTGGATTAAATTGTCGTCGATATTCAGTGTTGTTCTCATATGCATAAGTATGCATTCTTCATGCATACAGTCAAGACAGCATTTGAGCCAACATGTGTCTAATCCGTTCGATGAAGCCTGACCAGCGTCTCAAGTGTAACCAATGATGCGACAAGCAGAGCCCCTTGCCTGCTGTTCGATCTCATTGCGTTTCGCTTTCCAGTCTTATTGAAATTCGTTTTGCCTCACAATTTCTTGCCCTGTATTGATTAAGATCAGGATTGACTGAACAAATTGCAGATTCTGGGCGGGGCTTGTCTCATCCAAATCGCTATCGGGATCGGAATCGGAGTCGAGACCCGATAGCGAACCCGATTTCGACATTCGACCCGTCAGAGCTGAGGATTCGTCGCGCTAGCAACGATGGCTTGCTAGCCGTTCTCCATCTGCTGGATAATACTTGCTAATGGAATCATCATTGCTACCGCAAAGAACGCCCAGTAGGCAATGCAAATCAAGACAAAGGCTACGTTGAGAAGTATCGGAATCCATTTTCTCGAAATAACTTCCTTGGCAAGTACGACAGCCAGAAGTGAAAGAGACACCAAGACCCATGCTGACCAGTGGATATTGAGAACCATTGCGGTAATGCTAGGCAGTTCAGCGCCGAGATCCTCATGAACCTCTGTAAACTTGTGACGAATGTGCAGTGAATACCCCATTGTCAGCATGATTCCCACTGCGTTGATCGCAGCGAATACAATGCTTATTACGCCCGCGACGCTTTGCTTTCTATTTTCCATTTTTCCGTCTCCGGCTGACGACAGGAGTCATGCGCGCGGTTTACCGCGTCGGACTCATTGGTTCGATGTCATTTTCCGAGTTCCTGAATCCGCTTCGGACGCCTCACGAGGAGGTAGATCAACGCGCCGATCCAGTGCGTCAAAACGATGATCAGGATCCAGATCAATTTGTCGTTTTCTTCTGACTTCTCCTTGGTGGCGCAGTCCACAATCATCCAAATCCAGAGGATGGTTCCTACGACGCCCACGACCAGAAACAACAATAAGGGGAGGATCATGACAAGCGGGGCTACAACAGGTGAGGCATTCATACTCACTTTCCTTTCATTTTGTAGGCTGCATTACTTCGTGCTGCTTTACCGAGCGGAGGAAGTAGCGGCCCCAGTATCCGGTTTCCTTCCCGGTGATGGTGTACGCTCCGCGCATCGCTGCATCAAGCTGTTCAGATAGAGTCATCGTTTCTCATGGTCGAACGTCAGCGGTCTGCCTGAGCCGCGCTAGCGGCGATATGCAGCACCGCTTTGTTGAGTCATTTCATGATTCCC
>PXDI01000146.1 GCA_003565095.1 PVC group bacterium
CCCCCAATACATATGCCGCCGGCCTTCGACGTCCTCCAGCGGAAGGTAGTCCAGTGGAATTGCCAGGGTCCCGCGCGAAGCCAGTTTACGCGGGATGCCCATATTGGCTTCGGCCGCAAAACCGTTATACGGACGGCTGAAGACAACCACCCCGGTGCGCTCAGGATCGCTTTCAAGCTCTGCGAGTGCTTTTCTGCCGGCTTCGAGCATGGCTGCCGCTAATTGATGCTGCTTTTCGAGAGCTTGCGCAAATGCGGTTGCCGCCTTGGCACGGCCAACTCCGGCTTCCAGCGCCATTTTAATCAATGGTTCGCGGGCGGCCTCAATGCCGGAAGTGAGGTCGAGAACCGGGCTGAAGATTTTTACGCCGCGCTTTTGCAGTGTTTCCAGATCTTCTCTCCATGCGGCTTGCAGGTAATACGGTTCGCCTTGAACCAGTGGGCAGACCAGTGAATTGGCTTTGCCGTTCAGCTTGGGGACAGCCTTGAAATGCGGCATGAAAATGTAATCGGGTGTTGGCTGTGTTTTCAGCAATGATTGGAAAAAGCCGTGTGCCAGTTCAACGGGAAAGCAGAAGGCGGCGTTACGGCGCTCGATACCTTCCGGCGCGGGTTCGTCGGGCAGCACGGGTTTCCAGCCCAGTTCTGCAAAAAACACTGAGAAAAGCGGGTAGTAGGTATTTGTCAGGAAGCTGCGGTTGATGCCGATGGTTTTATTGCAATGCTGGACTGCCGGATTGCCGGGCGCTATGCCGAATTCATGGAATACAAGCTGCTGCCGCTGATCGACGAGGTTCAGGCTGGCCATGTCATGCTCAACTTTATGCTGGAGATTGTAATAGCGGTTACAGGCACCGCCAAACGGAATTTTTTTTCCTTCAACTTCAATCATGGCGATATCGCATTTACGGTCGCATTTTTCCTGTCCGCCATGGCATATGAACGATTTACCGTAGACAACCTGGCGCTTAGCGATCTCCCGGAGGTGATAGGTTTGTTTAGGCAGCAGTCCCTGTTCAATGCGGTTGTTAACTTCGAGCGCCACCCCGTATGCGCCCATTAATCCCGGTTCAGGTGGCACGATGATCGGTTTTCCAAGCAGGGCGGCCATTGCCAGCGGCACTGCGCGGTTGTAGCAGACCCCGCCCTGCATGAACACCTTTTGGCCAATCGGGCGGTTGCCTTTTACACGGTTGGAATAATTCATGCATACCGAATAGACCAGTCCGGCCACAATATCTTCATGCGCCATTCCTTCATGTATGGCGTTTTTGATGTCGGAGGCAATGAACGCGGCGCATTGGTCATTGAAATTGGGCGGGTATTTCGCCTGCATTGCGACGTCCGCGATATGCTCCATTCTTATGCCGAGGGTTTCCATTGCGGATTCTTCCAAAAACGAACCGGTTCCGGCTGAGCAGGCTTCGTTCATGGCATAATCAGATGGTACAGCATTGGTGATAAAGGTGTATTTTGCGTCCTGCCCGCCGATTTCAAGGATGGTATCAACTTCGGAGTCAAAATAAACTGCGGCGGTGGCGTGGGCGCTGATTTCGTTTATAACGCCGTCGGTCATGGCATGCAGTCCGGCGATTTGCCGCCCGGAACCGCAGACCCCCAATCCTTCAATGGTAATGCCGGATGGATCGTCCAACTGCTCAATAATTGAACTGTAGCATTTGCGTGCGGCACCGACCGGGTCGCCATTGGTGCGCAGATAGACCGAAGCCAGCATTGCTTTATCGGATTTACGTATCAGAACAGCTTTTGTTGTGGTGGAGCCGACATCCAGCCCGAGCACACAGATGTCGCCGGGTTTTGCGGCATCGCGGCGCATCGTTTTGAAATCCACCCGGTCGCGGTAGTCCGAAAGTGCCGGCAGAGTTTCAAAGCTGCCGCTATTGGAGCAAATCAGGGCATCCATACCCGGGAACGGCATGGTGGGGTTATCGGCCGCCCACAGTGCAGCGCCCAGTGCTTCGAAGCAGGCCGCATGTTCAGGGATGATCAGATTATCGATATGCTTACGCAGATATTCCACCATCATACGGTTACGCGCGGTTCCGCCCACCAGCATTAGATTTCTGCGTTCAACTTTTTTGAGCAGTTCGAGGATCTTACCGGCCATCATCCGGCACAGCCCGGCGGTTACTTTCTGCTTGTCAACGCCTTTATTGGTGGCATGGGTGCAATCGGATTTACAAAAGACCGAGCAGCGGCCGGAAACATTATAAGGTTTCTCATCGGCGGGCCACTTTGCCGCGGTTTCCAGTGAAACATCCATGCGGCGTAACTGTTGCAGCAGAAACTCGCCGGTTCCCGATGCGCACTTATTGCCGGTGGTTACATTGGCGATGCGTCCCTGCCGGTCCAGGGTGTAGACCATGAACGTTTCTCCGCCGGCTGAAATCACTGCTGAACAGGCGGTGTCTTCAGGTTTCAGAAAGCGGTAAGCATATTCGACGGCTTCCGGTTCTGAGATGGACGAGAGATTCACAAAATGACGGAACCTGCGTCCGGTGGCGGCAATCCGGTCAAAATGTGACAAATCGATGGTTTGCAAAACATCCAGAAGTGCTTTCCGCGGATTGCCTTCATGGGGATGGGTGGCATGGCCGAGAATTTCCGGATGTGCCCCGTTGGAGCCTTTTTTGAGTTGAACGGTGGAGATGGTCGAGGCGCCAATACAGACGCCAAGAATGCACGCAGCATTCCCTTTGCGCGCATCTTTTTCGGGCACCTTGGTTTCTTTGTGACAAGCGTCGGCTTTCATAATAATCTACTAACATATCATGCAGAAGGGTGATATAAAAGTGA
>PXDI01000284.1 GCA_003565095.1 PVC group bacterium
AAAGTGTACCACCCCGAAGCTGTTGAAACCGTAGATTGATTGAGTTCCGGAAGCAAGCACTGAATGTCTTGCCCCGCCTGTCCTGGGATAGCGTTCTCCTTTCCGGGCTGCCGCTCTGCCGGAATTATCGGCGCCGCTGGAAATGTCCGCTGGAACGCCAGCCGCTGAAGCGCTGCCGAAGGCGTGGGGATGAGGGGGGGCGTTCTAGAGTTTCTGTCCGTCTTGCCTGACCAGAATTGTGCTGCATGTTCTTTTGCCGGTGGCGGTGCTGCATATGAAAATCCATTCACCGGGTTGCAGTTGCCAGCGCAACGGTTGTTCTGCCTGTGTCCAAGGGGACAGACAGATTGTCACGCCAGAAAGCGCGTCGTTGCGAACATTCTTGTGATATTGGACACTTGATACAGGCTGGGGGATGGATGGCCCGGTATATGCGACTGGCGGGTAGATAACTTGTCCCTACGCGGGACAGTATCCTGAAACGCAGTTCTGGCGATACGGACGGCCGCGGTTTGTGGTTTTTGTGTGCCGAAGGTGTAAAAAAAACAGGATCCGTGACAATAAATCAGTTTCAAAATTCAACGTGTTGTGGTTTAATAATATTGGAGGCATAACAAAAAAAACACGGAGATACGGAGATGGAAAATACGATGAACGCTCGAGAAAAAGCTGATCAGGAAAGATGGTGCCGGAAGTCTGTTGCTGAGTTATGCCGTTGCCGCATGGTCAAGGACTCTCGAGAATACGGTATCAGCTATGCCGCCCGAAAACATAAAAAAAACCGGTCGACGGTTAGAAAATGGCGCGACCGCTGGAGCAATCCGCGGTGGCTGGCAGACCGGTTTTTCTGGGGAGACTGGCATCCCACGCGGTCACCGCCTAACCAGATATCGCCGGAACTTGAGATGAGAATCGTCGAGATACGTGAAAAGACCGGTGACGGGCCGGCTAAGATATTCGAAAAAATCGGGGGAAAATGCTCCAAACGCACGATTTCACGAATACTTAGGCGGCACGGGCAGGCGAGGAAATGGGGGCCATATGTTTGGCACGGCGAGCTGACCGGGCGTAAGAAAAACCTCATGCTTTATCTCCAACTGATAGCAAAGAACAAAAACAAGGAACTTGGGGGAAATCTTTATGATTTTGACCGGATAACGCAGCGTTTGTGCCACTCATACGGCCTGCCGTACGAAACCGACCTCGTGAAAAGGTGTCGTCGATATGCTGACACTATTGAACTGCATGGTCCCGAATATTACCGCGACTGAAATGCCAGCCTTGAAACACAATGCCATAATGTTATGCTTTGCTGCGGCCTGAACAAAAGCGTTTAATGGTAATCGTAAGAGTATTAGAACTACGGCGGCGAACAACATACGGTGGAGGCAGCCAAACAATGCAACCCAATGACGACGGTCTGTCAGTGAAGGAGCACGTGGGCGAGCCGGATTACCGCATTCGCCCCAAACACCGCGCTACGTGGTTTTCTAAGTGCTGTCTTGCATACGCAGGTTCGATGTTCTGCTGTCTTGCGGCAGTGACTCATTTGCGGGCCGAAGGACCTGGTCTGCTTGAGGTAAAGAGCTTTCGTAACCAGGAACTGCAGAGATATGCAGATCTTTCCAATAGAGAGAGCCATGCATGGACAATCCCGGGGCTTGCGACCGGGTTTGTGCCGCAGGGGATTGCGTTTGTCCCCGGTACCGATCTGGTGCTGCTTTCCGGGTACAAAGGTCTGAGCTTTTCTAAAGGGTGGTTGCGTGTCATGGCATGTGTGCCTATGGTGCGGATAGAAAGGTGGGTGTATGGACAAGCCTGAAGAAACCGGGGAATCCCGCGAAGAAGCCCGGGAACTGCTGGGAAAGATGACGGATGAGCAGCAAGAGGCAATGGTGGACTTCTTTCAGGGGCTTTATGCACAGAAGATCAAGGAGTGGCAGGCCAGACCGGAGAATGACGGCAGGCCGGTTTCATTCCCCGAGGTAAGCAAGGAGTTTCTTGTGGAACTGAAGAAGTTCACGGATGAGATGAAGCCTGGGGCAGGGGGCTGAGGCAGCGTAATAGCAAGGGAGGTCTGGGCGATGCTGGAAATGAGTAGCTATGAACATAAGGTTGCGTCAATGACGCCGGAGGACTGGCGGCCCTTGCTGGATCTGATCCCGAGAATAGAGAAAACTAAAAGCTTTGGTGATTTGCCGGACATCAAGCGGAACAAAGATGGTAATCTTGAGTTGATGACCAGCGAACCAGCCCCGGTTGTCAGGGATTTTCGCAGCATCGCGTCAAATCTTGGTATAATGATTCCATTCGACTGGGGCGACTGGGATGAAGGCCGGCAGATGGCGGGCAATCCTGAGTTCGATTACGACTCTGTAGGGATTCCGGCCAAGTGTATGCTGATTACCGCAATTATCCGTAACGACCGCTTCTGTGAAGGTGCGCTTATATCGGCATTTAGGTCGGGTCTGATTCTGCGGATACTGAAGGCTATAAAGAGGCAGGTGATGTGACAATAGCCTTGTTTCCCCGGCATTGATATGGCATTTTCTTGGCAATAATTTAAGGCGATGGTGTATCAAAGATGGTCAAGCGGGGCAGGGGGTATAGCGCGAAATGTCTGAATGCCGTGAAAAAGTGAATGTCGAGAATGAACCCGTGGTTTTCCCTTTCTCGCTATCTCGGACCCTTAGGGATGAAGAAGCTGAAGTGAGTATTTCAACTAGGTAGTTACTAATGGCAATTAAGAAATCGGAACTGTATGCGTCTCTTTGGGCAAGCTGCGATGAGCTGCGTGGCGGGATGGATGCC
>PXDI01000135.1 GCA_003565095.1 PVC group bacterium
CAGCCGCACCTGTGTCCGTCGTTGAAAGTGAATCGGGTAAGTGTATCCGTGGGCCGGGTTTCCCATCCGTGGGACCATTTTTCTCATGAATGTCGTTGCTGTACAGAAAAATGCACCAAATTATTTTTCGAAGATATCACTTCTAATGCAATACAAAAACAGTATGAAGTATGCACCAACTCGCAGATGCGCCCGAATGGTCATTGCGCTGAGATAATCCGCTTGCCTGTCCGGTGGCGAATGGCGCACTATTTGACGAAAAGGAGAATCCGTGATGAATAGAATTGCCAATGTCGGATCGATGAATATTGATCATGTCTATCAGGTGCCGCATTTTGTGCGACCGGGTGAGACGCTTGACAGTCTTACCTATAAGGTCTTTGCGGGTGGTAAGGGGTTTAATCAGTCGCTGGCGCTGGCGCGGGCCGGTGCGAGGGTTGCGCATATCGGCTGCATCGGTGCGGATGGTGAGTGGCTGAAGGCGCTATTAAAGGATGATGGTGTTGATGTGGCGCATGTACTCAGTGTCGCCGAACCGACCGGGCATGCAATTATCCAGGTGGATGCGTCCGGTGAAAATTCGATTATTCTGCATGGCGGGGCAAACCGTTCCGTTTCCTCCGCATTTTTAAAGCAGGCGTTGGCGGATTTTGGTGCGGATGACATCCTTTTGCTGCAGAATGAAACCTCATGTGTGGCGGATGCCATAAGACTGGCGCATGCGCGCAAAATGAAAGTTGTGTTCAATCCGGCGCCATTCAGCGGGCGGGTTCCGGATTATCCGCTGGACTTGGTATCGGTTTTTATTTTAAACGAAACCGAAGCGGAGGGGCTGACGGGCAGCGGGAGCGTGGAGGATATCTGCCGTTGCATGCGGGAGCGCTATCCTGCGGCGGCCGTAGTGTTGACGCTGGGCAGCCGTGGCGCGGTTTATTGTGATGCCGGAGATATTGTGCGTCAGGACGCGTTGAAGGTTAAGGCGGTTGATACCACCGCCGCCGGCGACACCTTTATCGGATATTTCCTGGCGGCTTTGTCAGTTGGGGAGACTCCGGTTGAAGCTCTTGCACAAGGCTGTCGCGCTGCGGCGGTTTGTGTTACAAAACCGGGTGCGTCAATCTCGATTCCAAGACACGAGGAGCTGCCTAATGCAAAAACAGCCTAATATTGTTTATATTCTTGCTGATGATATGGGGTACGGGGATGTTTCGTGCCTTAATTCTGAATCTAAAATTCATACCGCTAACATTGACCGGTTGGCAGCGGAAGGCATGGCGTTTACGGATGCGCATGCCAGTTCGGCGGTATGCACTCCCTCACGCTACAGTATTCTTACCGGGCGCTACAACTGGCGCTCGTGGCTCAAAAGCCATGTGACACATGGCTACTCCCGTCCGTTGATTGAAGCAGGGCGTATGACGGCGGCATCTTTGCTGCGCGATCACGGTTACGCAACGGGCTGTGTCGGTAAATGGCATCTTGGTTGGGATTGGGGGATGGTTGAAAAAAGTGCGACAGCCGAACCGGATGCTAGAAAGATTTCTCCGGCTGAAGCGCGCGACCGTTTTGAACTGCGTAAGGAAGTAAAGCCGGAGGATGTGGATTTCGCGAAACCGATCATAAACGGACCGAACGAGGTCGGGTTCGATTACTTTTTCGGGATCAGTGCGTCGCTGGATATGGCTCCGCATGTTTATGTCGAGAACGATCGCGTCACCGCGCAGCCGGACCGGGTTACTGGTAATGATGATCTGATGCAATTCTGGCGGGAGGGCCCCACCGGTGCTGACTTTGAGCACGAACAGGTGCTGCCGAAAATGACCGCGAAGGCGCTCGGCTATATCGATCAGCAGGCCGCGGCACAGAAGCCGTTTTTTCTGTACTTTCCTTTGCCGGCACCGCATACGCCGATTCTTCCGCTGCCGGAATTCCGCGGCAAGAGCGGAACAAATCTGTACGGCGATTTCTGTCTGCAGGTGGATGACGTGGTCGGGCAGGTTTTGGCGGCATTGGAGCGGAATGGTATTGCCGACAACACGATTATTATTTTCACCAGTGACAACGGCTGTTCGCCGCGTGCGGATTTTGATGAATTAAAAAAGTTCGGGCACAATCCGAGTTATGTGTTCCGTGGGCACAAGGCCGATATCTATGACGGCGGGCACCGTATTCCGCTGTTGATCCGCTGGCCGGAACAGATGCCGGCCGGGCGGGTCTGTGACGACACGGTTTGTCTGGTTGATCTGCTGGCGACCTGCGCGGAGATTGTCGGTGCTGAACTGCCGGATGATGCCGGCGAGGACAGTGTCGGTAATCTTGATCTTTGGCGAGGCGGAAAGTTGAACCGTTCTTTGCGTGAAGCCACAGTTCATCATTCAATCGACGGCTCGTTTGCGATAAGAAAGGGGCGCTGGAAGCTGGAGCTGTGTCCGGGCTCGGGCGGGTGGAGTTCCCCGCGACCGGGAAAAGAGTGTGAAGGTCTGCCGGCGATGCAGCTATATGACATGCAGGCGGATATCGGCGAGCGGGTCAATGTATATGATCAGCATCCGGAGGTGGTTAAAGAACTGCAGGCCCTGCTGACCGGCTATATTGAGAACGGTCGCAGCACCCCCGGTGCGCCGCAACCCAACACCGACGGACCTTGGTGGCCGCAGCTCTGGTGGATGACCGGGATATAAAAAGGTGTTGGCGGCAATATTTTGTGTTTCGGGAGGGGGAGTTGTTCACCACAAAAGAACACAAGGAACACAAAAAAAGGGAAATATATCAGCAAGTGGCTTGTCGCTATGTTGCGGCAGGCATCAGCGGCAGGATTTCTCAAGCCAGACGGCGTATTGTTCCTCGGTGCGTTTTCCGGCGGCCAGGGCCATGGTTTCAATAACGACTTCTTCTTCTGTTGCCGCGAACTTTTCGCCGTTTATTTCAAGGAAAATATAGGCTGCCATAAAACCGGTCCGTTTGTTGCCATCAATAAACGGATGGTTTTTGACGATCCCATAGGAATAAGCTGTCGCAAGGCGGAAGATATCAGCGTTTTCGTAAGCTAAGAGCTGCTGCGGGCGTGCCAGAGCGGAACGCAGCAGTCCGTCGTCTCGAATTCCGGATAGTCCGCCGAAGAGCGCCAGCAATTCTTCATGCGTTGCAAGGATAACTTCGCGGGTAAGCCAGGCCGGTTCCTTCATTTAGCCAGCTCCCGCAGCGCATTGCGGTATTTCTGCATACCGGTCCGGGCGATTGCCATCATATCATCAAACCCGGGCTGTTCCGGGGTTATGCGCAGGGCTGATTCCGGCGCTTCGGTCAGATAGAGCACTGCGCCTTCCTTGACTTTCATGGCCTGCAACGCCTCCTTGGGCAGAACAATTCCCAGTGAGTTGCCGATTTTTCTTACTTTGGTTTTCATTGTCATAGGAATAACATATGTTATAACAGCGGCGATGTCGAGTCGCTTTCTTGCCCGAATATCGTATGTAATCTGCTTGCTGATGAGGACGCTGACAGGTACGGTCAGAATTTGTATGGAAAGTAATGAGAATCATATGTGAGTGTGTGGGTATGTGAGTGTGTGAGGGTTTTGGTGAGCGTAGTGAAAAAAATGATGAAACGACGATTAGCCCCAAGACTGGGGCGCAATTCTTGACAGAACGGAATATCGAATAAGGAGACATCATGACGAAATTAATGCTTTTATTATTAATGCCGCTGGTATTGGTTAATGCAATGGCACAGCCGCAAATAGAACAAACAGACAACCTGCTGCAGGTTGATGTCGGCAACGGAGTAAAACTTGAGTTTGCGTTGCACGAGGGCTGGCTGCTGGGATTGCGGTCGGCTGCTGCTTACGGCAGAGCGCTGACTTCCGCTGAAACTGTGCAGCGTCCGCTGATTGCACAGGAATACATTAAGCCCGGCATCTGGCCGTTCATGAGATTTGTTTCCGCGGCGGTTGAAGATGGTGCGGTGCGGATCGAGGTCGAGCTGTTCGGTGGAACCGCGCAGGAACTGTTTATGGAGGAATTTGTTTTTGCCCCGGACGCGGCCTTGGCGATGGGGGAGCAGATTACCCCGGAACTTATTGCCTTGCGGGAAAAAGCCGCCGCAGCGCGCGGTTTGCTGGATCCGCTGGTGGAAGAGCACGAATCGCTCAGCCGTATAAAGCGGCAGCTTCAGAATCAACGCGAGCAAGGCGAAGGGATAGATCCCGCCATGACGTGGGATGTTATCAATCACGAGCGCCGCATGGAACGTTTCGAGCGTCAACTGGAGCAGGCAAAGCGTGGCTTGTATGACGCTGCGGTTGAGACGGCCGAACAGCGGCAGGCATTGGATGTGCTAGAAGCCTTTGAGCGTGCCGGTCGGGAGCACGTCAAAAATGTTCTTTCTATTCATCGTGACTACTATGCTTTTGCCCACCTGCGTCAGCCTGCCGAAACCTGTCAGGTGAGTGCGCTGGTAGAGCGGATTACCCGCCATGCAGATTCACTGACCCGTGGTGGAAAGCTTTCAATTGTGATTCGTTCCGACAGCCGCAATATCGCCGGGTGGGTCTGGGACGGCTGGGCGCAGCATTATGAAGTTGAGCTTGCGAACGGGCATCAGGTCAATAACCTGCGCCAGCTCGGCACATGGGAAATCGGCGGGAAGGTTCCCGGGCTTACCTTAGTGGCGTTACGCTATCGCGGACTGGGCGGGGCGGAAGAGACAATTGCGGCCGCCGATGACGGCGAGAGCGCCTTACGGGCCTGGAGCACCACAGAGATCATGGCCGGTGCGGCCGGTAGGGCGGCGGCGGTTTCTCCGGTTATCCCTCCGCCGGTTGACACCACCCTGGAGGACCGCGGCTATGCGCTGCAGCACCGGCTGGGGGCATGGATTTCCAAAATGGCGCGCGGGGCTGGTGCGCCCTTTGTTGACTTTCAGGCGCGTGACGATCTTGTTCTTATCAGCAGTTTTGAAAACCAGGGAGCGCATCGCGCGGTTACCGAGATATTTCCCGGGGACCGGCATGTGTCGCAGATTGATGAACAGTGGTTCGCCAATACCGCGGAGTTTGTTACCCAGCCGCAGCTATATCTTGCGCTGCGGCATTCCGCCGGACGCAATGAGATGACGACCCGCTGGCAGGAAACCGATCAATACTTCCGTGATCTTGTATCCGCAAATCTGGGCTTTCAGCAGGTTGAGCCCCTGCCGGGCGTGGGGTGGCTTGATGAAAGTTCCCGTCCGTCGCGCTATGCCGGACTGGCGGCAGGCGGAGTAGAAAGTATGATTGAGCAGGGCATGCGCATGAAGGTGACGCACACGCCCGGCTGGTATACTGAGCAGCACCGCAACGGACCGGACAAGCCGTCAACCCCGGGTGGCAATTCCAACCGGGTATTTGACTGGGTGATCACCGACGATGTCAAAGAGGGCTGGCGCGGGATGACGGAAGTGCTGAAAAAACATAACGTTCCTTATTTCATTTATCTGGGGGGGATGGTGCGTCCTGACGGACCGTTTGCGCACATGGTTGGTCCTGAACCGGAGAACTGGGGGATGAATGTGCCGGGGGCGGGTTATTCGCACGGTTATCCGCCATTGGCCGGACATAATCTTTATATTGAAGCCACTCGCAAAGGATTGACCAGCCGTTTGGTGGCGGTGCAGGAGCAGCTTGGCATGCAGGGGTTGTGGTGCGACAGTTTTCAGAACATGTTCATGAGTCAGTTGCACTGGGGCGACGGTACCGGTGCGCCGATGCAGGCCGCGTGGTGGCCGCTGCTGGCCGAATGGTCACAGCGAGGGATACATCTGATGGCCGAAAGTCACGCCTTTCCGGGGTTAAGTTGCTCGATTGAGCTCCCCGGCTGGGAAGATTCATACCACTATTTTCAGTATGTATGGAAATGGTTACGCGGCACTTCGCAGAACCGCTATAAACCCGAGCAGCTTGACGAGATGGCATATCGGTTTATGTCGAACAAATCATGGGTGGCACCGGACTGGCGGACGGAGGTGATCCCTTCGTTTTCCCGCTACAGTGCTGAATATATGGCTGCTTTGCCGTTGATGCGCCGCAGTTGGGTGCTGCCGGACGGGGCGGGCGTGTTGTGGCTGCCGTATGACAGTAATAACAAAGGGGTCTTGTTCAGTTTCATTGACCGCACTGCGCCGGAAGGTGTGGAGCTGAAGGGAATTATAGACGGCGAAACCGCCGCCGCGCCGGTTGCCCGGCAGACATATCTTGTGAGCGGCGGTAATCTGCCGGCCGCCTTTGGCATGGCGGCGGCCCCGGCGGAAGATCCGCGTATGCAGCGGGAATATGCACCGGTTACGTGGCGGTTTCCGTAGTGATTGGGGAAGTTGTGGTAAGTGGAGCGTGGAATGTGAAGCGTTTCTTTATGCAATCAATTGATTATGGGGGCAGTTCGTTTGAGTGCTTATAATGTGCTGGATTACGGGGCGGTGGAAGGTGAGCCCCCTTCAGTCCTTCGGGGCTATGATGGTGTCGAAAATGATTGCGGCATAGCGGCGGTTGCCCTCGGTGCTTAGATGGACTCCATCGGCCAGCACGCGCGCGCGGTCAGGCGGGGTGGTTTTCAGCTTGCGGGCCATGTCGATTAATGCTGACCCGGTGTCTGTTGCAACGCGGCGGATAGCTGAGTTATAGTTATCTACCCGCCGCAGATAGGAGCGTCCGTCCCCCTGGGTGGCTTTCGGCAGATAAGGACGATGATTGGCGATCAGCAGCGCCTGTCCGCCGGAAGCTTGCGCCAGTCGTACAAATTCGCGCAGGTTGGCTTCGAATTCTACGATGTTGACCCGCGCTTTACGGCACCAGTCCTTACAGTTGGCATCATTGAGGCCGAATTCAAGCACCAGCAGTCCCGGCAGCAGCGGCAGCACCTCGGCCTGAAACCGGTCGAGCCCCTGGGCGGTAGTATTTCCGTTGATGCCGCGGTTGTAGACCGCATAGCCGCCGGGCGAAACCTGATTAAGCCGATTTTGCAGAATAACCGTCCAGCGGTCAGCTTCCGCATGATCAGATGCCTGCGTAATTGAATCCCCGAAACATATGACATTGAGCTTTGCTTCTGTTTGCATTGCCGGGTAATATAAATAAGTAAGGATGTGTTCGTCGAGAAATAAACCCCAGGCAAGCACACGACTAAGTTTACCCCGCAAAAAGGGAGAGGGGATAAGATTATTGCCTTGCAGTTTTCAACTCGGCATAATCCGCCAGATCCTGCGGCCGTCCGGCGGCCTGCTTGTTGATCAACAGATCCTGCAAGCAAATAAACGGCACCGTAATGCTGCCATATTCCCCCATAGTGCGATTACGCCATATCCTGCCGAAAGACAATCCTGTGACGGCATTGATAAGTTCAATCATGGCGGGCGCAACGCCCATTCTGATGATCTTGCCTTGTTCTGAAAAAGCAACATCATCAAGCGCATCGGTTTTGAAACCAAATGATTCAAGCGCTGTTCTCAAACGCTTGATATTTTGCGCAGTATTATGGAATAATATATCAAGATCTTTTGTTGTACGGACATAGCCGTAAAAAGCGACAGCATAGCCCCCGACAATCACATACTTAACTTTATGGGCGTTCAGCAACTTCAAGAACTCTTCGAAGTCGTCGTGGATATTCATAGTGAAAAACCCTGGCTGTTTCCTGTCGCAAATCCTCCAGCGCAGAAAGCCGCTCGCTGCCGGTCATGTGCGCAGTCAAAGCCGCCCCGCGTATGCCGTCATCGAGTGATCCTGTGGAAATGACCCTGACCAATTTCATGATGTACAAAGTTAACACTACACGATTTGCTGTCAATTCTATTATATGGCTGACGGAATATTTACCGGCCGCCTTGTAGCGGATGGCTTCCATTTCCGGCGGCGCGCAGCGCATAGTTAATGGAGCAACTACTTTCGGAAGCTGCCGGGCGGGACGCCGAAGACGCGGTGTACGAGGCGGGAGAGCTGCTGTTCGCTGCTGCAGCCGGTTTCTTCGGCGATGGCCGCCAGCGTGGCATTTGTGCCGGTGATCAATTCGCGGGCGGTCTCGGCCCGGATCCGGCAGATATCGCTTCGTGGAGTGGTGCCGGTCAATCTGCGGTAATTACGCAGAAAAGTGAACTTGTTCATCCCGGCATGGCGCGCCAACTGGTCAAGCGTCAGCTCATTGCGGATATTGCGCCGGATATATGTGCGGATTTCTTCGGCCAGATTGCTGCCGGTGTGCGCTGTGCAGCGCCGGTATTCTTCGAGAAAAGCGTGCAGAAAAGCATTTAGAATATCCTGACGTTTTGCATATGTGGAATTCTGGCTTTCCCAGACAATCCATTCCGCCAGCAACCGCAGTTTTCCGCGGGCGTCTTTTGCAATCAGTATGCTGGATGTTTTCTCCCCGTTCCATCCGAAGTAGATGAAATCGGCCGGCGCGGCAGGGTCAATTTGTTCATGATGCAGAGCTCCGGCCGGATAGAGCAGCACATCGTCACGCCCGGCGTCAAACCCGACCCCGTCCAGTTCAACCATCAACCGGCCCTTCAGCATGACAATAAACTGATGATAGGGATGCTTGTGGGCACGCTTGGTCCATGACGGCCGCGTTATCAGTCGCCCTGCATTTATTAACTCAAGATGCATATAACATCGTCCGGTAGAGCGGTTCTCAAAAGTTTTGTCGCAATATGACAACCGAGGCGCTTGCAAAGCCACCGCCAGCGCCGGTTTCAGTGTTCAGGTTTCAGGAATGCACAAAGTGCAGTGAATCAGCCATCTCTTTGCTGACACCTGAACACTGACACCTGAACACTACACTTACAAAACTGGTTTTGCAAGAACACCAATGTCAATTAATGATAAAAAAGAGTCAATCGGCGCAATTGTATTAAGAGAGCGTTTGTATGAGTATACATCTCATGACGCAGACGGCCACAAACCGGATTGAACGGCTGAAGGAGCGCACTATAAATGCGCGCCGCAAGGTTTCCATTGAGCAGGCGCGGTTGGTAACGGAGTTTTACCGCGATCACGCAGCGCTTGGTCGTCCCGCTTTGCGCGCACGTGCGTTTGCGCATGTATGCCGTCATATCGGCATAACGATCGATTCCGATGAGTTGCTGGTGGGGAACCGTACGGACGGAATACGCGCCGGCGTTGTCTTTCCGGAAGCGGCTGTAGCGTGGTATGACCGCGAACTGGACAGCCTGCCAACCCGCCCGCAGGATCAGTTTGAAGTAGCCCCCGCAGATGTTCATGAATTTCGCGCAGAGATTTTTCCATTCTGGCGGGGACAGACGCTGGAAGACCATGTATATCGAGCCTGTGGCGAAGATATTGCAGAAATCGGCATAGTGGCCAAAATCAATCAGCGTGATCATGCGCAGGGACACATCATTCCGGATGTCGCTGCATGGCTGCGGCTGGGGCCGTGCGGGTTACGCGCCATAGCCCGCGCGCAGATTAAGGCGGGCGGCAAGAACGAATTTCTTGAATGCGTTGATGCTGCACTAAGCGGGGCGCAGGTTTTTATCCGGCGCTATGCCGCTCTGGCGCGCGCGCTGGCGGTTGACGATCCGGCTAATGCAGAGAATCTGATCGAAATTGCCGCCTGCTGTGAAAGGCTGGCCGATGGTGTGCCGCGCACTTTTCGCGATGCGCTGCAGTCGGTCTGGTTTCTGTTTGTGCTGCTGCAACTGGAATCCAACGCGTCTTCTTTTTCGCCGGGACGGCTTGACCAGTATCTGCTGCCGTACTTTGAGAATGACATGCAGGCCGGCCTGATAGATGAACCCGGTGCGCTGGAGCTGCTCGAATGCCTGTGGATTAAGTTCAATCAGATTATTTATCTGCGCAATACACACAGTGCTGAATTTTTCGCGGGATTCCCGATCGGCTTTAATGTCTGCATCGGCGGGCAGACTGCTGAAGGCCGGGATGCCGTCAACCGGCTGTCATATTTATGCCTGCAGGCGCAGGAGCAACTGGGTCTGCCGCAGCCGAACCTGTCGGCCCGTTTGCATGCCGGCACATCGGCGGAATTTCTGGAAGCCTGTGTACGGGTGATCGGCATGGGCGGCGGGATGCCGCAGGTGTTTAATGATGAAAGCATTGTTGCGGCATTGCAAAGACAGGGAATCAGTCACGCGGATGCCATGAATTACGGCGTGGTCGGCTGCGTGGAGCTTTCGCCGCAGGGCAATTGTCTTGGCTGGAGCGATGCCGCCATGTTCAACATGGTCAAGGCGCTGGAGCTTGCCCTCAATCACGGGCGCTGCCTGCTGACCGGAGAGCAGGTCGGACCTGATTACGGCGGCCTTGACTCTTTTGGATCGTTTAATAAACTCGAAGCCGCATACGCCCAACAGATGAAACATTTTATTGAGCGGATGATGAATGTCTGTGCGCGGATTGACCGGCTACACGCCGAGCTGCTGCCAAGCGCTTTTCTTTCATCTGTAATTGACGGCTGTATGCAAAACGGCTGCGACGTGACTGGCGGGGGGGCGAAGTATAATCTATCCGGCATACAGGGCATCCAGGTGGCCAATGTGGCTGACAGCCTCGCGGCATTGAAATTTGCGGTCTTCGACAACCGTGGCGCCGGCGCTGTGTCGCCGGAGTCATTGCTGCATGCGCTGCGGAATAATTTTGCAGGCTGCGAAGCGCTGCGGCAGATGCTGCTGAACAAGGCGCCGAAGTTCGGCAATGATATTGTGGAGGTCGACCTGCTTGGCGCAAAATGGGCGCGCTGGTTTGCCGAAGAGATTGAGCGCTTTACCAATGCGCGAGGCGGACCGTGTCAGACCGGCTATTACACGGTCTCGGCGCATGTGCCGATGGGTAGAAACTGCGGGGCGACGCCCGACGGGCGCCCGGCGCGCGCGCCGCTCGCGGACGGCGGGGTTTCGGCGGTCTACGGCCGGGATGAGAAAGGCCCGACCGCGTTATTGAAATCGGTGGCGCGGCTGCCGTTTGAGATGGCCGGCAACGGGGCCCTGCTGAACATGAAATTTCTGCCGTCTTTTTTTGCAACCGCACCGGACCGTGTGTTGTTTGCAGCACTGCTGCGCGGGTTGGTACAACTTGGTATTCATCATGCGCAGTTTAATGTGGTGCGGCGCGAGGATTTGATTGCGGCACAGACGGAGCCTGATAAGTACCGGCATCTGACGGTGCGGGTGGCCGGCTATACCGCATATTTCACCGAGCTGGCCGGGGACTTGCAAAATGAAATCATTGCCAGGACGACGTTTGGAACCGCGAATGGACAGGGAGAGAAACTGTTTTTAACCACGAATGAACACGAATAGACATGAATCGGAGATTGGTTGTGATGCCGCCCCGCTCGCTGACCTTGCGTCGGCGAGCGGAAAGATCAGAATGCTGCATACCATATGAAGAAAAGAAAGGCGCCCGGAAAGAGCAAGGCTGATTGAAAAACGGACAGCTTGCTCCACGCGGGCTCTGGACACGAATAATGGCGGACGGAAACATATTTGATATCAAGCGGTTTGCTTTGCATGACGGGCCGGGTATCCGTACTACGGTTTTCATGAAAGGCTGCATGCTGGCCTGTCCGTGGTGTCATAATCCGGAAGGGATCAGCCCCGCTGCGGCGCTGCAGTATCTGCCGTCGCGCTGCATACGCTGTGGGCAGTGTGCCGCCGTTTGTCCGCGGCAGGCATTGTCATTGGGGGAGAACGGTATAGTAATCGACCGCTCAAAATGCAGCAACAGCGGGGCGTGCGTTGAGATCTGTCCTTCACGGGCGCTGGTTTTTGACGGTCGGGCTGTTTCTGCGGAAGCGGTACTGAATGAAGTTCTGCGGGACAAGGTTTTTTATGCGGCCTCCGGTGGCGGCATGACCCTTTCGGGGGGCGATCCGTTATGTCAGCCGGGTTTTGCGCAGACGCTGTTGCGTGGTGCGCGTGATGCCGGAGTACATACAGCGGTTGAAACCTGTCTTGCCGCGGAATGGCAGGTGGTAGAGTCACTGTTGCCATGGACTGATCTATGGCTGATTGATCTGAAGCTGGCCGACGATTGCCGCCATGCCGGCATATCCGGCAAAGGCAACAAGGTGATTCACGAAAATCTGCCGCGTTTGATTGCGTACGGCGCTCAGGTTATTGTAAGAATTCCGCTGATTCCGGGTGTTACAGCAACGCAAGAGAATCTGGCCGGGCTTGGTGCGCTGTTACGCAAAATTGCACCGGAGGCGCCGGTTGAAATGATTAATTTCAATCCGCTGGCGCAAAGCAAATATCAGCGCATGGGGCGAAAGTATTTATTCGAGGAAGCCGGGCCGTTCACGGAAGAGGCGCTTGCCGTGTTTCGGGATGCGATGGGTAAGGTACTGTCAAAAGTCTTATGGGCAACCTGGCAATGGTTGCAGGTCGAAGAGGGACGCGCCACAAGTGCAGAAGCCTCTCCGGGTAAGGAATAGTCAACCGCCCGGTAGTGAAATGACTGAATCCGCAAGGAGAAAA
>PXDI01000352.1 GCA_003565095.1 PVC group bacterium
TGAAAAAAGCTTGCAATCAATGAGCCATTAAGCAAAGGTCATAACATAATTTTGTACGGTTTTTCATACCGTAGTAACAAATGGTGGTTTGTTATGATACGCCCTAAATTGCATAAGTCATTGAGGGGGGGGGGGCTTACGCAGGTTTTCGCCCGCGCTGCCGCTCGCCGCCGTGCTGTTTGCCGTCTCTCCGGTCACCGCTGAACCGCCTTTCGCACTTGCACCGCTGCCTGAAATAATCCGTTCCGGCGATCTTGATGCATTGCAGGCGCATCTTCGTAAAGACCGAGCCTCCGCCAACCGTCCGCTTTCCGATACCGGAACGTATCCGCTGCATCTGTGCGCTTTCCTTGATCATGCCGATATGGCCTCCGCGCTGCTGCGTGCGCGTGCCGATGCCAATGCCACCAACAATGTCGGCATAACCCCACTGCATGCCGCCGCGCGTTCCGGTGCTGTCCGCACCGGCAGTGTGCTGGTGCAGCGCCGCGCCGACCTGAACGCCGCCGCCCGCGGCGGACTCACCCCGCTGCACATCGCCGTGCGCCAAGGGCATGAAACCATGACCGAACGTCTCGTAGAATGGGGCGCCGACCCCGCATTGCCCGCCAGCGACAGTCTCTCCGCCCTGCAATGGGCACAGGCTAACCATAAAACCAACCTTGTAGATATTATTACTACCGCGCAGAAACGCCGCAAACTCTGGCAATGGGAGGTAACCCGCAACCAGACGATGCGCGAATGGCACCGTGAAGAAACCCGGCCTTTTGATTCTAATAACGACGGCAATGTCGATGTTGCCAGGCTTGGTGAATACCGTGATGCCCGTGCCGAGCGCCGCAATACCATGCAGGAGACTCTGGCGCAATGGCTGTTGGAGCAATACGATCTTACCGGTGACGGCAGAATCCGGCGCTTTGAAGTACAGCACATTCTCGATGATCTTCAAAAGGTGGCGCAGATGCCTTCACGCGGAATCGAATACCAGCAAGCCCTCAGTGCGGTTTACCTGCGTTATTTCGATCATGATGAAGACGGCTGGATTTCCCCGATAGAAGCCGCCGCGGGCCGGCGTTTTCTCGGGCAGGCCCGTCAGCCGTACAGTTCGACCAACAAGGTGATAAACATAAACGTGAGGTGGGCACGATGAAATACATGCAGGCGGTAATGTTTCTATTGTTGATAACGGCAGGTGCGGTTCATGCCGGCTACGAGTGGGAAAGTGACGAGTCCGCAAAAACCGCGGGATTTCATACCCGCAAAAAAGAGCATCCCCGAAATATTGTGCTGGGCTGGACCTCCGCCGATTACAAGACCGCCTGCTTCGGTTTTGCCGAAGGGGTTTTCAACCCCCTGCATGATCAAACAGAGCTCGGTGGTATCGAAGACTTCTACGATGAAGACGGAATAAGGTCATTTTATACCAATGACATGTGGTATTTTGCGTGGGATGATACCGCGGTATGGGAATTTACCAACACGCTCGGCGTGACTTGTGTTGAGGTTGTGAAATACTATTCGGTCCGTGGTGATATTGATATAACCTTGTATGACATTGATGATCAGGTTATAACAAGTCATAAACTAATAAAATTTGGCGAGGCATCCGGCGGAAAAAGCCAGATACAAACCGATGTGAATCTGATTGTCTATGACGCATGGGATGTTGACGCAGACGAGGAGCCGGGGAAGATGGTACACAAGATAGCAGCCCGCAGCTCACCGGTGCCGCCGGATAACGCTCATAATGCCGGCGGTTTTGTTTCGTTGCAAGTTTCAACCAGATTACAGGCCGGGATTGCCGCCGACCGCAATCATGACGGGGAAATAGATCCGGATGACGATGAATATCACGGCGCGGACTGGATGACCGGCGATGGCTTGGTGATTTGTCATCATACCGACACGAACAACACCCCCGATCTCACGCTGATTGGTTTGACCCGTCGCGTTGCCGACCTGGCCAAGGGCCGGGCGGCATTGAAGGTCGAGCAGACTGCCAATGGCGGCGCGCTAAAGGTCAGGAAAGCGGCCAAGCGCGATGCCGATTTGCTGTCACTGGATGCCAATAGTGAGCACATATGGGATTTGAGCGAGGAAAGCCGCTATGACAGCATTTCCGATGAGTTCTGGCTCGACGGCAACAAGGTCAGCGCCAGTCAGGGCGATATTTCCATCAGTTTCCGCTACGAATACCCCGAAGGCACCGTTCTCTGCGCCGACACCTGTAAGGTGACGGTGGCTTCGTTCGAGTTTGCGGAATGGGATCCGGTTGAAGACCAGAAATACGGTTGGGATGATTATACGCGAACTGTACTGGACAATGTTGACTGGTCCTTCAAATCAATTAAAGCTGGGAACACGGATTATGTGCTTGCGGATATCTCGCCGGAAGCAGTTTATTGGGCCTTTTCATGTTTTAGTCACTACACGAATGCCGTGACCGCGCTTCCACAGACTATGTCAGCCAGCCGACAGATTGACTTGACTGCTGCATCCATGGAGGGAGAAGATGTCAGCATGATTGCGGGTATTGTTGCGACGTTGCGCGATGAAATTGCCCGGAATGACTACGTAAATATTTGTGACCAGATGCGCGCGGTGGTATATCACGGCAGGAATGTGTCAATCGCGGTAACACCGGTAAACAGCGTAACGGGCCTGGTGACACTTGCGGATGGCTCTGTTTACAATGTGACAAATAGCTTCCAGAGCAGCATGGGTAACTTGACGCAGTTATCAATACAAGACAGGCTCAACGAAATATACAGACAGGCCGCGGTAAGTTTTTTCGTGACAGTGAA
>PXDI01000043.1 GCA_003565095.1 PVC group bacterium
AAGCGTAACGGCCGCCAAGGTGCCGCCGCCCAGATGCGCCAGCTCACCGCGCATTTCAGCGGAATACGGCATGACATCCATCGGCGGACGCCCGTGAATGGTCAACGGTCGCAGGAAATACTGCTTTACAGTATCGTGATACGATCCCGAATCCATATAACGCCCGCCGCGATAGTAACCGCGCGCACGTACATACGCCGTAATCCCCTTCGGCAGGCTTATGCCGTAAAGCTCCCAGTTGTCATCAAAAAAATCGCCCTCACCCAGCGCCGTCCAGCCGATGCCGTCGGTCGATTGCTCGAACACCACCCGATAGAACGCGGGACCTGCGCCATGGCTGTAAAGCGCAATGCTCTGACCATCCTCGGGAATTGCCAGTTCCCTGAACGCCGCTTCCCCGGTCGTAAGCCTGGCAAACCGCTGGCGGAATCCCCCCCCGATCTCCCCGAATGCGCCGCCCGCCAGAATCTTGCCGTCGGGTTGCAAAAGCAGCGCGCGAACTTCCCCGTTGGCACCCAACACAAAATCCATATCGAGTGTGCCATCGGAATGCAGGCGCGCAATACGCCCACGCTGCTGTCCTGCGATTATGGTGAAATGACCGCCTATAACTATCCGGCCTGTATTGTCGATCGCCATCGACATAATCGGGGCGTCCACATCGGCGGCAAATCCCGCATCAACGTTTCCGGTATTATCAATTCGTGCAATATAATTGCGACTGATGGCATTGATGTTTGTAAAGGCGCCACTGACCATGATTCTGCCATCGGGCATTGTCGCTACTGCATAAACATCGGCACTGGCCACCGGGCTGAACGCCATATCTAGATCACCATTTGAAAGAAGGCGCGCGATACGAGAACGCCCGGTTCCGGCAACCTGCGTGAACCAACCACCAAGAATAATGCCGCCATCATGATCAAGCGCTATTGAGTTTATGCCATTATTGGCACCGGTTGTGAAATCCATATCAAGCGAACCATCCGGATGCAGAAGCGCCAGATTGTTACGTGCGGTCCCGTTCACACTATCAAACCGCCCGCCGATCAAAATTTTGCTATCGGGCATTACATGGATAGCACGCACACCTTCAGTCCCTACGACATTCGGAGTGAAGCCCATATCAAGACTGCCATCCGGATGCAAACGCGCAATTTTGCCACGCGTTATCCCGCCGAATTGATCAAAATTTCCGCCAACCAGTATTTTGCCGTCATCCTGCAGCGCAACACCCATTACCACATTATCGGCACCGTTGGTGAAGGCCGCGTCCAGTGCACCATTGGGCAGTATCCGCGCAATCCGGTTGCGCGGCTGTCCATTTACGGTACCGAACTCACCACCGAGAATAATTTTACCATCGGACTGAACCGCCAGCGCGTTCACCGCTCCGGCAACATTAACATTCAGATGATGATCAAGAGTGCTGTTAGGATAAAGCAATGCCACATTCTGTCGTGTCATACCGGCCATGGTTGTAAACTGTCCGCCGACGAGCAGCTTGCCGTCCGGACGTTCATGAATCAAATGCACAGCGTCACCAACATTCGAGCTGGCATCGGCGATGAAATTCATATCAAGCGTTCCGGCGGGATTGATCCGCGCCAGTTTACGGCGATTCTGACCGTTAATGTTGGTAAACTGCCCGCCGACCAGAATTCCGCCGTTGGCCTGCACCAGCAGTGCGTTCACTTCGTTGTTGGCTGTGGCATTAAACGTGCCATCGGCGGTACCGTCCGGGAGCAAGCGACCGATGCGTCCGGCACCAACACCCGCCAGATTGGCAAACTGCCCGCCAACGACTATTCCACCCCCCGGTTGCAGCGCAATGGTATTCACCGGGCCGTCGGTTCCGGCAACAAAACCTTCATCCAAGGCACCGCCCGGATATAATCGCGCCAGATTCATGCGCGGTTCCCCGTCCACCTCGCTGAATACACCACCCAGCAGAATGCCTCCATCCGGCCGAACCGCAATGGCCCTGACCACACCGCTGACCGAAGGCTGGAAATCGATATCAACATCACCGGCCGGAGAAATCATGGCAACGCCGTTGCGCGGCATGCCGCCGACATTCGTAAACTGACCGCCCATGATGATCGTATCGCTCCACCATACCAGACTATAGACGTAATTGTCCGCATCGGGATCGAAAACGGTGTCCACAGAACCGTCGGGATAAAGCCGGGCGATATGCCGGCGGGTATCGCCGGCCACCGTACCGAACTCCCCGCCGAGAACGATCGCACCGTCCGGCTGGATCACGACAGCCTGCACCGGACCGTCAACCGCAACGTCGAAAGCTTCATCGAGCTTCCCATCCGGATGCAGCCGCGCCAGATTGGTGCGCGGTGTCCCATCAACGCTGGTAAAGCTGCCGCCGATGATGATCCCGCCATCCGGCTGCGTCCCCGCCGCCAGCACAGTGCCGTTGACACTAACCTGAAACCCGTCCATCGCCGACGGATATGCACCGTCCGGCAGCGTCCAGAAATCCCTCACCGCTGGCCCCATCGACCACGCTACCCCAAATTCATTACTGGCAAAAATGCGATAGAAATACTGCTGACTCTCCCACAGGTTTGTCGCAAGCACCATCACCGGACCGGTAACAGAAAAAGAACCCGCATATTTTACATACATCCAGTCATTCGTTGAAGCCATGCCAAAATCATTCGTTCCATAGCAGAACCATACATGCGTATCTGTTGCCCCGCCGGTATCCTGCAAATGACCGCGCAGCCGAGCACTGGTTGACGAAATGTCGGTTGGTGGGGAGAC
>PXDI01000069.1 GCA_003565095.1 PVC group bacterium
GCCCCTCCTCAAGCAGCACAACCTTGCCGCGCGTTGTCGTCTGCTCGGTTATTACATGCGGTACCAGACGCCGCTCAACAGACTCCTCTTCTGAAGCATTCAGCACAACAGTGAATGCCGCCAATAACAGAACAATATTACCAGCAATTCTAAGTATGGCATATGCCCCCTGCCGCCTTGCGCGGCAGGAGCGGAAGATTAGCGGAAATAGCATGCTTTTCCCGCCAATCTGATACACCCGCGACACAAGGTCACGGGGGGCTTTGGCCATACTTAGAATTGCGGCAATATTGCTGAAAAACGAACGCCTCACATTACCTCCTGAAAAAGCTTAACTGGAGATGAATTCTACATAATGCTATAAATATAACTTGAATGAAAGCAGAAACGGGCAACATGCGTGATTTTATGCACTCCGCCATTGATCAGGCGCTCAAAACGGAGGGCCGTGTCATGATCCGGGCCGGCGGACAAAGCATGCGTCCGTGGATCATGGACGGAGACCGGCTTACGGTTGCAAGCTGTGACGCAACCCGGCTGCAAAAGGGGGAAATCGGGCTATATAAAGCTCAGGACGGTCTGATAACAATCCATCGTGTGGTTGACAAAGATGCGGACCGCTGTGCATTCCGCGGCGATGCCACTAGCGGAAAGGTTGAATGGGTTCCCCATAGCGCTGTTTCAGGACGGGTTGAGTCGGCAACCAGAAACAACCGTACAATCTACCGTAATACCGCCTTTCACCGCTGGACAGGTCGCCTGTGGCATCTGTCAGGTCCTTTACGCCGGTTTATTGCAAAAGCGCGGCGACGGGGCCTGCCGCAGGCACAGTGACAGCATATACCGGCACAATTTTCAGCAGACGGTCAATTGTCGCCATAATTTTCCGGGAAATGTCGGGCTCATACCACGGCACCGCCAGCACCGGCAATAAGCGCCTGGCCGCCTGATTAAAAGACAGCCGCTCTTTAGCAAGCTGTTCGCCCTTATTCAAGAAACAAACCGCACCTAAAGACGCACTGACATTTTCGGCCAGATCCGCCTCGCCCAGCCACGGACTCCCATACGCCAAGAGTCCACCATCACTTGCAGTAATGATAATCCGGTCATCACTAAGTACCGTAACCGGCAATTCACGCAGCATCCTGCGGGCGATTGGGCTCTTCCCACTGCCAGAGACCCCCGCAAAGACAGTAACAGATCCGTCAGCAACCACTCCACAACCGTGCATAATCATACCGCTACCGGCCAGCACATACATCGAAAGCACATGATCCAGCGGATAACTCAACGGATTACGCCAACCATCAGCCAGCGCAAACCACTGCGGATCGCAGCATATCCGTATGCCGCGATTGATCTGTGCGATGTCAAAAAAAGCCGCCCAGACCGGCGGGCGCCCCCGTTCCGGCCAATGGGTTATAACCCGTTGAGTCCCCTTGGCATGCGCCTGCCAGGCATCATTGGTATCGAACAACAGACTAAAATCCGACGGCAGACACGTATCCTGCAAAACAACCTCGACCGGTATTTGCACCATGGAGTCATTCCCCGAGGTTGTGCTCCAGAATCCACGATAAGGCGAATCCGGCGGCCCGAACTGCAGCCCGTCGGCAACATTCAAACAATAACAAATTGGACCAATATTAAGATACATTATTTCGAATTCCAAATCAGTCGTTAGGCATTAGGGGTTAGGTGTTAGTTGCTCTCATCATAATCTTTCACCCTAACTTCGTCTTTTTTCTAGATAACATAGATTTGAGTGTAAGAGTAAGTGTAAGAGTACGAAAAAAAACAAGCTCAAAACTTACCTACTCGTACACATACTCGTACACCCATATCGACATACACGCTTTTTTGTATCATCTTTATTATGAAGACCCTAATCTCTTCACTCTCACGGGTCTGCGGTCTGCGGTCTGTAGTCTGCGGTCTTCTTCCCCCGCATCCCAGTCTGTCTTCTGCTTCAGCTCGACAAAGCTCGCGACAAAGTTTTTTACTCCCACACTCCCACACTCCCCAAGTCTAATGTCTTTATCCCGCATCCCAGTCTGTCTTCTGCTTCAGCTCGACAAAGCTCGCGACAAAGCTCGCGACAAAGTTTTTTACTCCCACACTCCCATACTCCCACACTCCCCAAGTCTAATGTCTAATGTCTATGGTCTAATGTCTTTATCCCGCATCATCCCCCACCCTCCGCAACCGCTCTTTACCCAGTGCGCAAAAATACTCCGGCGGCTCATAGCTTGATCCGGTTTCCATCTCAAAAAACCCCGGACAATAACCGCACAGCACCTTGGCTTCGCAACTTCGGCATGGGGAATTCTCCGGCAGCCGCATCCGGCTGATCTCCGAGCTGATGGAATGCCAGCCGTCTGTAACAGAGATTTTTTGCAAATCGACCGAGGGACTGCGCACCATCAGGCACGGCTGCATTGTGCCATCGGGTTCAATATGAAAAGCGGTCCGCCCGGCACCGCAATCATATAGCAGCCCTTCATCAGGGATTTTTGAAAAATGGTTATGAAACTCCGTCCATTCGCGGCATAATTCCTCGTCCGCAAATTCAACAGCAACCGCATCTTTTGCCGGAACCCGGTGGTCAACAGCCGCCGTGCTTTTGTCAAACGCCGGAAACAACGCCGGATCAAAACGAAAGTTTATCCCAAGACTATCCGCCCACTGCTTTACAAGCGGCAGATCATGCCGGGTCTGATCGGTTAACAACATCTTTACC
>PXDI01000292.1 GCA_003565095.1 PVC group bacterium
CACAGCCCGCATTCGGTGCACGCTTCCACATCAACCTTGGGCGTTAGAAATCCCTCGTCGTCGGGCAACATCGAAATGCAGCGTAAGGGGCATGCTGCAGCACAGGCTCCACATCCGCAACACTCCGTTTTATTCTCGATGTCAATGTGCATGATAAACTCAAAAGGGATCAGGGGGGTCAGCCCTATATTTTAGTGATTTTTGGCTTTTGACATACAATACTTGCGACCAAGCAGTGGTCGCAAGGGAGAGGGTAAAAAAGAGCCTGGGAGCGTTTTTATGGCCATCACTAACCTTTGCGTCTTGGCTGCTTTGCGTGAGGCAATATCGTTTGGCTCGCAAGCACTTATACATGGGGAAAACCGTAAATAGAGACACTCCGTGCCCGTCGATTATGCATCAGCACAAACAACCTGTATACCAAGCAACATTGAAAGCCTGTAAAGTAGTACAACCATCTTCTCTTTGCAAACATAAAACGGGAACATCAAATGGGAGCAATACTGCGTCATTTTGATTCAAGCTGAACGCTGCCATCCCATTCGGCCGGCGGAGGGTTTATTTTGAAATCACGACAGCGTCTGATCAACAGCGCAGATGGAGTAATCCCTGGTGAACGCTTTTCCTCTAACTCTTGCGCAGATGCAAATAACTCCAGCGCGGCATCCCATTCGCGCTTGAAGTAAGATTCCAGCGCCTGATTGTAGATTTCCACCAGCTTATGATTCCGTCCATCACGGGTGGAATCATCCGCCAAAGGTTCATACACATCAACCGCTTCATTACGTCCAACCACCTTGACCCGGTCTACCTGGCGGAAAAGAAAACAGCCCCCCTGCCCGATCTGCCTGAAAACTGTGCCGCTGACCAGAATCCCCAACCCATATTGTTTTGCCGCACTTTCCAGCCGGGCAGCCAGATTCACGGCATCGCCCATCATCGTGTAATTCATCCGCACGGCGCTGCCCATGTTCCCCACAATGATCTCTCCGGTATTAATGCCGATACGCATTTGCATGTCGTGGACCAGTTTCGGCCAGCGATCAGCCGGATTCCAAAGATCTTCGGAAACATCTAATATGTTGGGCGATGTTTCGCCGTCTTTCAGTTTCTCGCCAGCCCATTTGTGACGCAGTTCCGTCAGCTTTTCCTGCATCCGTAATGCCGTCCTGACCGCGCGTTCAGGATGATCGGGCAAATTTACCGGCGCACCGAAGAAGGCAATGATCGCATCGCCTTCGTATTTATCGAGAGTACCTTGCTCCTCAAGCAGGATGTCGGTCATGGCAGAAAGGTATTCGTTGAGCAGTTGCACCAGATACTGCGGCGCAAGGCATTCGGAAAAAGATGAGAACCCGGCGATATCAGTAAAGTAGGCTGTAATCTGTCGCGATTCACCACCGAGTACCGGCATCACGCGCCGCGCATACATATCGTCAATCACTTCGGGCGACAAGTAGGCCTTGAATGTCTGGTGGAGGAATTTACGATTGCGCTCTTCAGTCACGAGCTTGTAGGCGAAAGTATTCATAAAACAGAGCAGGTTGCCGGATAGCAGCGGAATTATCGACAGTTGGATGTTTTTGAATGAGAATGCGGCGTATGCAACTCCGAGGATAGTACCGGACACAAGAAACAGCAGCAGCCATGAGCCGCGTACCGGCACTTTCAGATAAAGTGGTGTCAGCAGCAGACAGAGCACCAACAACATTATCAGGTCGAAGTACGGCTGGTCGGCGGTACGATGCAGCAGGTTACCGGTAACCATAGTGTTGAGCGCATTTATAAGCACGTGAATCCCGAACATCGGGCCGACCGAAGTCTGGTGGGTGTCGCCGATTCCAAGCGCTGTTCCGCCCGCCATAACTATCCGGTTGCGGTAGCGCTTAAAACCTTCAAGGGAGTAATCAGCCAGAGCAGAAACAACAATTGTTTCGTTCAGGTTGAACTCGGCAGGCTGTCCGGCCGATTCAGCAAAATCAGGGTATGCCGGATAGATTTGATTGAAATAGCCCGGCCAGGCTCCGGCCTGATCAAGAAACATCCGGTAGAGCAGAAAACTGCGTTCGGCAGGGCGTGCGGCAATGAATTCCAGCATCATTGCGGTATCTTCAGCATCTTTTCCGAGAACAGCTTGAGCTTCGGCCTGCACCATTCGGCCCATTTCATCACAATACGCATAAAACCATGACTCAAGCGCGGCACGATTGTATTCGTCGTCAGCAATCATTCCGTTCTCATCAAGCAGCGGCAACGCAGGCAACGGCGGACTCTGGCTGACGCTTTGGTAACTCTCTGTAGGAACACGGTGAAACATGATCCGGCGGCCGGTTTCAGAATCAACGATGAAATCCCCTTCCCGCCCGGCGTAATTAATATTAATCCGGCTGCCGCGCGTCAGCGGAAGTTCGACGTCTTTGCGACGCAGTACGACAGCCTTGATTTCTTTCAGACCGCTTTCCGCAGCCGCTTTGAGTATCTCCCAGCCGTCGACGATTTCAACATGACCGCGTTCAAGCCGCACAATGCTAACAGGCAGAGGCGGAATCCAGCCGGAACCTTGAGCTTGCTGCCGTCCGGCGAGATTACGAATCAGGTGGTAAAGATTTTCGCTGTAGCGGTAATCAGGTGGCGGCTCGGGATTCGCCGCGGCAAACAGCAGTTCGACAGGCGAAAGCAGTTCGGCAAACCGTCCGCCCGACCCGGGATCCAGTTCAGGCAGCAAGGCATCCGGC
>PXDI01000253.1 GCA_003565095.1 PVC group bacterium
ACGGCCTTGAATCACATCCCCCGATATGCTCTACTCATTACCCATGACGGAGGTTCGCACGAGCGTAAGGAGTCTCCGCCAATTGGAATTTAGGGCCTGATGGGCCCCAAATTCCAACTGGCGGCCAACCTTGAAGTACACACGAACCATTTACGATCCAGAGTATGCCCCGGATGCGGACCCGTGTCCGGTAGAACCAAACTGGCTGCCCACATGCGTCAGTTGCTCCAGCGCAATGACCTGTTCAACGAGCAATCCCTCCCAGCTTGCGCCACGCCTAGGTGACTGGAGAAGATCGCGAGCGGTTCGAATGCCCAGCAGATAATGCAGGCCGCCACTGTCGCGAATGTACAGCTTGGGCGACTTGATCAACCGCTTGCCCAGATTGGCCTGCCAGGGAAGAAGGCGTCGGACGAGATAGTGTCCTTCCAGAAGGGATTCGTAGGGACAGACAACTAATCTGACAATTTATCTGCCCGCCAGTCGCTAATACCGGGTCATCTGTCCACCGGCCTGTATCAGGTGTCCAATATTACAAAATTGTGCCATGCGGCCGGGTTTTTGGCGTGACTATCTGTCTGTCCCTGTTTTGTTCTGTTTTGTCGGTTCTGCCCATTTGAGGAATTCGTTGCGGATGGCGGTGGCAACCTGCTCCACTGAAAGGTCATCCACGCTGAATTGAAAAGGAATCGATGCGTAGATTGCTTTGCGGCTGTTTAGAATCACGTTGATTTTTTCGATTTTATCACCGTCGCCCTGCAGCAGCGGGCGGGTGGTGTCGTGCTTGATCCGCGCGTAGATTGTTTCCGCACGGGCCTGCAGGCAGGCCATAAACCCGCTGCGGCTGAAATCTTCAATATTGAGCGGATTGAGGACAACACCTCCGCCGGTGGCGATTATAAGCCCATTGCGGCCGGCAAGTTCCTGCACCAGCCGCCGTTCGATCTGCCTGAAGTGCGGTTCGCCGTCCTCGGCAAAAATGCGTGAAATTGAGCGCCCTTCGCGTTGAACAATCTCGGCATCCATATCAAGCATTTTGCGTTGCAGTAATCCGGCCAAAGCCGCGCCGACCGCCGTTTTTCCGGTACCCATAAACCCGGTCAGGATTATGTTTGCGTTCTTTTTATCCATTTGAAAAGCACTATAAATGCCGGTTCGCCCGTGAGCGAGCTTTTTTCAGAATAAATTGCCGCCGTTTTTTTTCTTAAAAAAATAAAAAAAAATCACAAAAACTGTTGACATCCGGTGTGGCGTAGTGTTGTATTGTGTCACAAAGAGGGGGAAGATGTCAGAGAATGTAACAGGATCACTGGAAAGTGAAGTGTTGGGTCAGGGGGTGTTTGTCAGTGAATTCACCCATTCCCTTGATCCCAAAAAGCGCTTAACGATTCCCTCGGAGTGGCGTGCGCAGGTTGGTACGCCGCGCAGTCTTTATGTTTTACCGGATGTTGAAGAGCGCTGTTTATGCGTACTGCCCAATCGGGAGATGATTCGCCGGGTGAACGAAAGTATTCGCAGTCAGGCGGTTTCCGACCGCCGGGCGCGGAAGTTCATGCGGTCATTGGCCGCGCGTGCCGATCTGGTGGCGTGGGATGTTCAGGGGCGTATCCGGATTAAAGACGAGTTATTGAAATTTGCAGGATTGAAAGATCACGTGGTGATGGTGGGGGCGTTTCAGCATTTTGAGTTGTGGAACCCGGATGCCTATGCGGCGGCCGGCCGGAATGCTGACGACGAGGTAGCCGAGGCGGCGCGTTACGTGGGCTTTTGATTGGGTGGATGTATGCATCAACCGATCATGTTGCAGGCGGTGGTGGACGGGCTGCGGGTACGTCCCGGCGGCTGTTATGTGGATGCCACCTGCGGAAGCGGCGGGCATGCCCGGGCGGTTGCGGAGGCGCTGCAGGGGCAGGGGTGGCTGGTAGTGCTTGACCGTGACAGAAACGCTTTGGAACGCACAATCGCGCGGCTGGATGGCTGCGGGGTAGATGTTGTCGCAATTCACAGTGCATTTGCGGAAGTGGAGGCGGTTCTGCAGGCGGAAAAAATCAACAGTGTTGACGGGATGCTCTTTGACATTGGTGTGTCTTCCGAGCAGTTGGACACCCCTGAACGCGGTTTCAGCTTTCGTTTTGATGCGCCGCTGGACATGCGGATGGACCGTTCGGCCGGAATCAGTGCAGCGGAATGGTTGCAGGCAGTTGCGGAAGATGAACTGGTGCGGGTTTTGCGTCGATATGGTGAAGAGCCGCGGGCGCGGGCGGTTGCCGCCGGTATCGTGCGTGCCGCTGCGGCCGGGCAAATGGCAACAACCGGCGAGCTGGTCGCGGTGGTTGAGAAGGTGGTGGGGCGCCGGGGGCGGATTCATCCGGCGACGCGCACATTCCAAGCCATCCGAATGGCGGTGAATGACGAAATCGGCCAGTTACGCCGCGGTTTGGCGGCCGGTTTGAAAATTTTGAATCCGGGCGGACGTATGGCGGTGATTACGTTTCATAGTGGAGAAGATCGGATTGTTAAGCATTTTTTTCGTGAGCACGAGGGCCGGGATGAAGCGCTGGCGCAGGGTGGCAGCCGCTGGTGCGGTGAGCTGCCGCGCGGCCGGCGGGTAAACCGCCGTGCGCTGGTTGCCGGGGATGCTGAATGTGCCGCGAATCCGCGGGCCCGTTCAGCAAAATTAAGAATTTTTGAGAAAGCAGCAAAAGGAGATTAACAATGGCACAACGCAACCGCAAAAAGCGTAAAACGAACAAGCAGCACGGATATGGTTTTCCGGGGATGATTGCCGGGGCCTTTCTGGTGGTTGTGCTTGGTCTGACCTATGTCTGGCTGGGCTCCCGCAGTGAGCAACTGGGGCGTGAAATTCGTGTGCTTGAAGCCCGCCAGCAGGAATTGAACAATGCGTTTCGGCAGGAGGAGTCGCGCTGGGCGCGGATGCGCTCTCCGCAGGGACTGGAAAGCGCGCTGCGGCGCTGGAATCTTGATATGCAGTGGCCGACGCGCGGGCAGGTGGTCTGGCTGCCGGCGGAAGAGGCTTATGATGACGGTCTGGCCCAGCATAAGGTTCGTTCGGGGCTGACTTTATAGGCGTTGGCGTATACACATAATACGGGTGTTTACATATAATGAATGAGCGGGGAACCAAAGCGCGAATTCTGGTGGCGGCCCTCGCATTGCTGATGGCTGTTTCCGGCCTTGGTGCGCGACTGGCGTATCTGCACATTGGTGTTGATGATGCGGTGCGTGACCGGACGGATGCGACCCGTCGGATTGAGCGGCAGTTGCTGGCCGGGCGCGGCCGTATTCTTGACCGCAACGGCAGCGGCGGCATTCTTGCCATCAATCTGGCGGTCAAGGATGTGTGTGCCGATCCGGCGCTGCTGGCGGCAAATCCTGAGGATTTGCAGCTAACCACTGCCGCGCTGGCGGACTTCTTTGATCTGCCGGCGGATGAGCTGGCGGTCAGATTAAACCGGCCAGACCGGCGCTTTGCTTACATCGCCCGCTATGTACATCGCGAGCAGGCCGATAAACTGGCCGCGATGGATCTGCCCGGGGTTTTCTTCCGTGATACAACTGTGCGTTATTATCCGCACGGCGACTTTATGTCCCACATTCTCGGTTTTGTAAACCGCGAAGGGGTCGGCAGCGCCGGCATCGAACAGCAGTTCGACAGTTTTCTGCGCGGTTCCCCCGGTTTCATGGAAGGCAGTGTCAACGCATTCCGGCAGGAGCTGTATACTAAACGCGGCCGCGTTGTTCCGGCGCTGGACGGCGCCAGCATTGAGCTGACGATTGACCAGTATATTCAGGATATGGTTGAGAAAGCGCTCGACACGGTGATGGAGGAATACGGAGCCCAGGGGGCGTGGGCGATTGTCCAGCATGTTGCTTCGGGTGCGGTTCTGGCGATGGCGAACCGCCCGGCATATGATCCCAATGTTTTCTTCCGCTCCGCCGAGGATACCCGGCTTAACCGGGCCATCGGATATGTTTACGAGCCGGGATCCACTTTCAAATGTGTGTTGTTTGCGGCGGCTCTCAATGAAGGTATAATAACCCCGGAAGATGTCTATGATTGTGAAAACGGGGCGTGGTCGTATGCCAATCGTGTGCTGCGCGACTACAGTCCCCACGGAAAACTGACTGTCCGGGAAGGTTTTCAGAAATCCAGCAACATAATGACCGCCAAGATTGCATTGCAGCTTGGTGACCGCCGGCAGCATGATTATCTGACGGCGTTCGGCATCGGTCGTCCACTGGGAATTGATCTGCCGGGCGAAGAGGCTGGAATTCTGCATCCGGTCAACCGCTGGTCGCAGGTATGTGCCACCCGGATACCCATCGGGCAGGGGGTGGCGGTAACCGGCCTGCAAATGATCAGCGTTGTTTCCGCCATCGCCAATGAAGGCCGTTTAATGCGGCCGTATGTTGTCCGGCGTGTAACAGCCGAAGACGGCACCTTGCTGTTTGAGAACAGTCCGCAGGAACTGGGCCGTCCCATCCGGCCGGATACGGCTGGGATCATGGTTGATCTGATGCGTGCGGTGACAGCTCCGGGCGGCACCGGTACGCGTGCATTGGTGGACGGCTACAATGTTGCCGGCAAGACCGGTACTGCCCAGAAGGCGGTTGCCGGAGGTTATTCAGCCACCGGTTACATTGCATCCTTCGCCGGATTTCTGCCGGCGGAGAATCCGCAGATTTCAGTGATTGTGGTGGTGGATGAGCCGCAACCGGTGCGTACCGGCGGGCGGGTTGCCGCGCCGGTGTTCAGCGAAATTGCATCCGGAGCAATCCAGTATTTGAATATCGCGCCGTTGCAATCGGTTGCAAGGTGGTAACGCAAGATGAAACTCAGTTTATTGTATAAAGCGCTCAGCAGCGCTGATAAGCCCTTCCGCGGTGATCCGGAAGTTACCGGCATTACGCTTGATTCCCGCCGGGTGCGTCCCGGTTTCATTTTTATTGCGCTGCCCGGCAGCGGAACCGACGGCTTTAAATTTGTCGGAGATGCCGTGGCGCGCGGGGCGGTTGCGGTTGTTTCGGAACATTCCGCGGGTGTTCCGGCTCCGGCCGTGGGTCTGACGGTTCAGGATGTACGTGCCGCTGCCGGTAAACTGGCAGCCGGTTTTTTCAGGAATCCTTCTGCCGCTTTAAAGGTTAGCGGAATAACCGGCACAAACGGAAAAACCACTACAGCCTATTTGCTGCGTGCAATGCTTGAATGTGGCGGCATGGCGTCGGGAATGATCGGCACCATAGAGTACAGTATCGGTGCGCGCACCATTCCGGCGGTACGCACCACCCCGGATGTGGTAACATTAAACCAGTTGCTGGATGAAATGCGTCGCGCCGGCTGTGCGGCGGCGGTGATGGAGGTATCCTCACATGCGCTCGACCAGCATAGAGTTGCCGGGATCCGGTTCACTACCGCGGTGTTCACCAATCTCAGCCGCGACCATATGGATTATCACAGGGACCGTGCGGATTATCTGAAAGCCAAACGCCGACTTTTCGAAATTATGGCGTCCCTCAAAAGCGGGGCGGCTGTAATTAATCAAGACGATGCGGCCTGTAATGATTTGATTGCCGGGTTGGATTTGCAACCCCTGTTTTACCGCTGCGAGGCTCCGGCGGATATCTGTGCGCAGAATATCAGCGCCGGTCATGAAGGTTCTGTTTTTGATCTGGTAACGCCCTGGGGCAAGGCGCAAATACGCACGGCTATGGCCGGGCGCTTCAATATTTACAACATTCTGGCCGCGGCCGCGGCGGCCGGTGTGCAAGGAGTGCCATTTGATTGCATTTGCAAGGTGGCGCAGGGCGGCGTGCAGGTGCCGGGGCGCATGCAGCCGGTGGAAACCGGTAATGAATTCAAGGTTTTTGTCGATTACGCCCATACCGACGATGCGCTTGAAAAAGTGCTGCTGGCGCTGCGTGAAATCACTCCCGGCCGTGTGATTGCTGTTTTTGGTTGCGGCGGTGCCCGTGACCGCGGTAAACGTCCGGCCATGGGGCGGGTGGCCGCGGAAAGGGCGGACTATTCAATTGTCACTTCCGATAATCCCCGTAGTGAAGAACCGGCGGCAATCATTGATGAAATCACTGCCGGAATGGAGGGCGGGAGTTACGCGGTTGAGCCGGACCGTGCCAAAGCGATTGCGCAGGCGCTTGAAATGGCGCAGCCGGGTGATTCGGTGCTGATTGCCGGTAAAGGGCATGAGCGGTTTCAGGAATTAGCTCACACCACCATCCCGTTTGATGACGTACAAGTAGTGAGGTCAATTTGTGGAAAGGCCTGAGATAGATGCCCGTGCCCTTGCGCAATGGTCGGGTGGCAGTTGGCACGGAACGGCACCGGATAAAGTCTCCGGCGTCGGTCATGATTCGCGGGCAACGGCCCGCGGTATGCTCTTTGTCGCGCTAAAAGGCGAAAATTTTGACGGTCACGATTATTTAGGGCAGGCGTTTGAACGCGGCGCGGCAGCGGCCATGGTTTCAACACTGCCGGATACTTTGCCCGGACCGTGTCTGCTGGTGGATGACACCTTGACTGCGTTGGGGCGTCTTGCGCAGGGATGGCGCCGTCAAAGCAAGGCGCTTTTGATTGCCGTAACCGGCAGTGCCGGCAAAACCACGGTAAAGGATATGATTGTTCATTTACTGGATGCGGAAGCCAAAACCGCAGGCACATTGGGCAACTGGAACAATGCGATCGGGCTACCGCTGAGCATTCTGGCGATGCCGGCAGATTGCCGGTACGGTGTTTTTGAAGTTGGCACCAACCATCCCGGCGAATTGCGTGTTCTGTGTGAAATGCTGCAACCGCAATGGGGGGTGATTACCGTGATTGGTGCTGCGCATCTGGAGAATTTCGGTTCACTGTCTGCAATTGCCCGGGAAAAATGTGAAGTGCTGCGCTGTCTGCCGCCGGATGGCAAGGCTTTTATTAATGCCGATTGTGAATTTGCCGGTGAATGTCTGCTTTCTGCCGCGGCTCCGGTAACCAGTGTGTCAATGTGCGGCCGGGAAGCCGCATTGAAAGGTTCCGCTGAGGCAGGCGCTGGTGCAATAAAAATCAGCGGTGCGGCGGTTCAAGAGGGAGAGGTCGTTGTGCCCTATGGCGGTCCGCGTGATGTGGCTCACATGCGCAATGCTTTGCTGGCGGTTGCCGTGGCGCGCGCGGCCGGCGTTGAATGGTCACTGATCAGCGAACGGCTGCAATCATTTGTTCCGTCCGCAATGCGCTGGCAAAAGCGCCTTGCCGGGCGGTGGACGGTGCTTAACGATGCATATAATGCAAATCCGTTGAGTATGCGCGCGGCGCTGGAGGCGCTGCGGGGAGAGGGTGCGGCTGAGCGCACCTGGCTGGTGCTGGGGGATATGCTGGAGCTGGGGGCGATTGAAGAATCCGCCCACCGCGAGATCGGTCGGCAGGCTGCGGCCGGCAACTGGCGCGGGCTTGTGACGGTTGGGCGGCGTGCGCGTTGGATCGCTGAAGAGGCGGCGGCCTGCGGAGTCGCGCCGGCGGCTGTGCGTTCATTTGAAAATGCTGCCGAAGCAGCCGCTTATCTGCTGCCGCACCTGCATGATAATGACATGGTCTTTTTAAAAGCTTCACGCGGAATGAAGCTGGAAACGATTGAACAAAAAATCTGCCATACAGCCGGAATCCCTGGCACTGTAAAGGCGTCAACGGAGAATTGAAATGTTTTACTGGCTGGCTTTGCTTGAAGAATGGTATTCGCCCCTGCGCATGTTTCAATATATCACGGTTCGCACCGTCGCCGGTGCCGGAACCGGCTTTCTGATAAGCCTGTTGGCGGGCCCGTGGCTGATCGGTCTGCTCAAGCGCAGAAATATCGGTCAGTATGTCCGGCAGGAGGAATCCCCGCCGTTATACGAGCTGCACAACAAAAAAGCCGGAACGCCCACGATGGGCGGATTGCTGATACTCTTATCTGTAACGGTTTCTTCCATAATATGGGCCCGGCCCGGCAATCTGCCTGTGCTGATTACATTGGCCAGCATGTGGTATATGGGAACGGTCGGGTTCTGGGATGACTATCTTAAACTGCATAAAAGGCAGAGCAAAGGTTTATCGGCCCGCGCCAAAGTGCTGTTGCAACTGGCCTGGGCGCTGGCGCTGGTGATATCGCTTGATCATTTTCCCGAGACGCAAATCTGGCTGCGCCGGCTGATGGTGCCGTTTGTCAAAGATCCGGTGATTGAGAACATCGGCTGGCTGGCCGCATTTTTGTTTGTTACTGTTATTATGCTGGGCGCGACCAATGCGGTCAATCTTACTGACGGTCTGGACGGACTTGCCATTGGCTGCAGCAGTTCAGTGGCGCTGACCTATCTGGTGCTGGCATATGTTGCCGGGCATGCGGTGTTTGCCGAATATCTGTACATCCCGTATGTCGCCGGCAGCGGGGAACTGGCGGTTTTCTGCGGCTGTCTGGCCGGTGCCGGGTTGGGGTTCTTATGGTACAACTGTCATCCTGCCCGCGTCTTCATGGGCGATACCGGCAGCCTCGCGCTGGGTGGGGCGATTGCGACAGTGGCTATCTTGATAAAACAGGAACTGGTGCTGATAATTGCCGGCGGGGTTTTTGTGATAGAGGCGGTAAGTGTCATTATCCAGGTTGGCTCATACAAGTTACGCCGCAAACGTGTTTTTAAATGCGCACCGATCCACCACCATTTTGAAATGATGAACTGGAGCGAAACCCAGGTGACGGTACGCTTCTGGATTCTCTCGATTGTTTTCTCCCTAATGGGGCTGCTTACGCTGAAAATCAGGTGAGATTTTGAATAATCAGCAACAAACCCAAACCGCGCTTGTACTTGGTCTCGGGGCCAGCGGGCGGGCGGCCGCAGCGTTGCTGGCCGGCCGCGGATGGCGTGTGGTGGCGGCTGACTCCGCGGATAATGCCGGATTACGCGCCACAGCGGAGTCGCTGCGCGAAACAGGCATACAAGTGCAGCTTGCGCCTGAAAAACTGCCGTTGAACGGAGTTGAGCTTTGTGTCGTCAGTCCCGGCGTTCCGCTGGACTCAGACTGGTGCCGACAGGTAGTGCGCTCAGGTATTCCGCTTGTCGGCGAACTGGAGCTGGCGGCGCGCTTTTGCGCTGTGCCGGTTCTGGCTGTTACCGGATCCAAGGGCAAGAGCACCGCGGTTAAACTGTCGGGGGATATTCTGCGGCTTGCCGGCAAACGTGTTGCGCTCGGCGGCAATTACGGGACCCCGCTGTCCCAACTTGTGATGCAGGCCGCTGCGGATGTGTATGTTGTTGAATGCAGTTCCTTTCAACTTGAGAGTGCCGCCACATTTGCCCCGGCCGCGGGGGTTCTATTAAACATTCAACCCGACCACCTTGACCGGCACGGCACGCTGGAGTGTTACGCCGGGATTAAACGGCGAATGTTTGCTGTGCAGGGCAGTGCTGATCTGGCGGTTGTTCCCGAGGGGATGCAGCATCTCATTCCGGGGGAGGGCCGCTGCGTAACCTTCGGCACGGAATCCGCGGCCGCCGCCGCATACCGGCAGGGTCGCATTGCTTTACATACCGGTGAATGCATCGATATTTCAGGAACATATTTTGATAATCCGGTGCTGGGTCCGGCGGTGGCGGCGGTTACCCTCGCGGTTGCGCATTTCGGCGCGGACAAAACAGCGGTAGAAACCGCGGTGCGCAGTTTTGCCCCTTTACCGCACCGAATGCAGCTCGTCGCGTTAAAAAACGGCATCAGATTCATAAATGACTCAAAAGCCACCAGCCTTTCGGCAACCGCCGCCGCATTGCAAATGTGCGTGGGACCGGTGCATTTAATTGCCGGCGGACGCCTGAAGGAACAAAATCTGTATTTTTTAAAAGAAATACTGGAAAAATGCTGCAAGGGTGTGTACTGTATCGGTGAAGCTGCAAAAATAATGCAGAAAAACTGGGGCGGTGCATGTGAATGTCATGAATGCATGACACTGGAGCGCGCCTTTGAGAAGGCGGTGCATGCAGCAAGTTTTGGGGACGTTGTTTTGCTATCGCCGGGGTGTGCGAGCTTTGATCAGTTTGACGGTTTTGAGCAACGGGGTAATCTTTTTATAAAACTAGCGGGAGCGTATTCATGAGGAGTGAACAGATGAAGACACCAACAGTAATAATCACAGTCATCGGCGTACATGTTGTGGCCATCGGCGCATTCATTTTTGCACAGGGATGCGGCACGACACGGCCGGAAAGATCGCAGCCGCCACAGGTTGTTATGCCGCCTGTACCGCCGCCGCCGCCGCGCACAGTGGTGCCGCCGCCTCCGCCGCGGCCGCCACGCCCCGTGGTAAGTGAACAGCCGACGGGCGCGACCTCCACCTATGTTATTGCCCGCGGTGACACGCTTTCCCAGATTTCCAGCCGCTTTGGTGTGAATCAGAGCGAAGTAATGCGTCTGAACAACATCACAAACCCCAACCTGATTCGTGTCGGCCAGAAGCTGATATTGCCGGGCCGGGTGGATGTCGACGCCGCGCCGGCACGTCCGGCTCCGCGTGTTGAAGTTCCGGCCGGCGCTTCAACCTATACCGTTGTGGCGGGAGATTCCCTTTCTGTGATTGCGCAGCGTCACGGGACTACTACCGCGGCATTGCGCGAGGCCAACAATCTTACCGGTGACTTAATTCGTGTCGGGCAGCAACTGGTTATTCCGGCGGAGGCCTCCCGTAAGCCCGCACCGGAAGCGCGTCCGGCGACTCCGGCACCCGCGCAGCCGCAACCGCGTGCTACTGAGCCGCGCCAGGCGGTTACTCTGCCGAGTCCGGAAGCCACCGATCTGATGGACATTCCTGCACCGCCGTCACCCAGGCCGACGCCGCCCGCGGCTCAGCCGCGCACTCCGGCCGGCCGCACTCAGGAATATACTGTTTCGGCCAACGAGGATGTCTATTCAGTTGCAATGCAGTGGGGCGTCAGTGTTGCCGATTTGAAGGAAGCCAACAATCTTAGCGGAACTGATCTGGCTCCGGGACAGGTGTTGAAGATCCCGCTGGACTGACGCGGTTGTTGCGGTGCGGCGCACATTAACAGTCTTGCTTTTCTGTGTAACCGCGCTGCTGGTTATCGGTCTGGTCATGCTGGCCAGTACGAGCAGTGTGCGTGCGGATGCCAGCTATAACGATCCCCAGTATTTTATCAAGCGTCAGCTTATATGGCTGCTGCCTGCCATTCTTGCCGCCATCTTCATGGCACGGTTTGATTATCACTGGTGGCGGCGACCGCTCTTTGTTGTGTTGCTGGCGGCCGGATCGCTTGTTCTGCTTGCGCTGGTTTTTGTGCCAGGCATCGGCATGCGCGTCGGCGGCAGCTACCGCTGGATCCGTCTCGGCCCGCTCAGCATCCAGCCTTCCGAGGTTGCCAAGCTGGCAGTAGTGATTTTGATGTCGTTATGGATGGAGCGGGTCGGCCGGCGCGCGCGGCTTTTCAAGGAGGGGCTGCTGTTTCCGTTTGCCGGCCTGGGGGCTTTTCTGGCATTGATTATTCTTGAACCCGATTTTGGTACAACAGCATTGCTGGGGGCGGTCGGTTGCGCGATTATGTTTGCCGGCGGCACTTCGCTGCACTATTTGCTGATGATGGCGGTGGCTGCCGGCTGCGGTTTTGTCATAATGGTGATGCAGGATCCGGTGCGCCTGGTGCGTGTGACGGCTTTTCTTTATCCTGAACGCTACCCGGTTACGGCTTATCATCTCACCCAATCCAAAGCGGCATTTATTCGCGGCGGACCATGGGGGCAGGGTCTCGGCAACAGTATTCAAAAGCAGTTTTATCTGCCGGAGGCGCACACCGACTTCATTCTCGCAATCATCGGTGAAGAGCTGGGATTTGTTTTTACTCTGATAGTTTTGCTGCTGTTTGCCGGCATACTGGTATGCGGCATTTATATCAGTCTGCATGCGCAGGATTTGCTGGGGCGTCTGCTGGCTTTCGGCTTTACTTTATTATTGGTGTTGCAGGCGGCAATTAACGTTGGTGTTGTAACCGGCTGCCTGCCGACAAAGGGGTTGCCGCTGCCGTTCATCAGTTACGGCGGGTCGAGTCTGGTGGGATCAATGGCGGCCATCGGCATTATCGTTAATGTCGCCCTGCA
>PXDI01000369.1 GCA_003565095.1 PVC group bacterium
CATTTGCAGGAAATAACCACGGCTGGGCATCTGGGTCATGTTCATCAACCTCTTCATCCTCGGGAACGAGTTGCTCATGAACAAAAACTTCAAACCGGATTTCAAGGATGAGATCGCGGTCTTGCTGCCAGGTTGTTTTTTTAACTACAAGTTGATCCATATCAAACAATATACAGGTTCGGAGTGAAAAACCTCAGGCGGTATCTCTAAGCAGGGGCTTTAATAGAGAAATCAGATGAGCAATTTCGGTGATTAAAAAAATCAAACAAACAAATGCTTTTGAATAAATCAGCTTATAAGAGGCTCATGAGAGCTTTTACGGGTTCACTTTTAATCATAATTAATATTATTCATTTTGGTAAAATTTTGTATACTGCCAGTTGCAATTATTAGGAATTACATGTAAGGCATAAAAATATATGATTTAGATTATTATTCTTAATTAATACAGTTTTATAAAGTTATGACAACCAAGTAAAATCAATACAGTTCGTTTTTTACCAATAATTCAGTTTTACCAATCAAGACCACTAACCAAAAGGAAAGGGTATGCTATCGAAAAAACCTCTACTAAATACGCTGTTATCTACTTTTTTAACGTGCTTAATGGCCATTATGCTGATTCTGCCAGCGAACGCGCAGGACAGACCGGAACGAACCGCTGAAGAAATTCAACATGCTGAGCGTACGGCCGCCGCCGCTGAGCGTGGTCAATTGGCTGATTTGCAACGTGCGAAGAACCCAATACAAATTTTTGCAGCATTTTCCGAAAGTGCAACTTTCACATCTGGTGATATATCAACTGATGATAATTTGGGTGGAGACTCAGCCTGTTTTGGAAGTCTTACAGTAACAATTCCTGCGGGTGCAATCATTTCCAGCGTTGACGTTGCCTATGATATGACTGCTCGAAATGATGCTTGGAGGAGTGAACAAGAATCATTTATTAGAGCTGTTGGAGGGAGCGACACAGTAATTCAGGTTGGTGATGGTAATTTTGCCGGCGTTGAGTCCTATAATCTTACCGGTCTGAACATCGCCAATGGTATTGCTGGTGGTGGTGATATTGAATTTGAAATGCATGCATTTAGAGATTGGTCTTCTTCTGGGAATGAAGGTTGTTCAACTCACCATAATAAAGTTGACAATAATACATGGACCGTAACCGTCCATTACGATCCACCAGGAGCAGTCACCAACCCAACCGCATTCAATGCAAATGCTGTTTCCGATTCCCAAATTGATCTAAGCTGGGACCTGAACTCCGAGGATGACGACATCCTGCTTGCATGGAACACAGAGAATACATTCGGTGAACCCACCGGTTCATACACCCCTGGTGCAAGTATTACAGGCGGCGGTACAGTATTAGCCGTTGGTGATGTAACTACTTTTGAACATATCGGCCTGGATGATAATACTACTTATTATTACAGAATATGGAGTGATCGTGAAGGAGATTATTCGGGTGGTGTAGCTACTTCTACAACTACATTATGTAGCCCGATATCCTCACCATTTGCGGAAGGTTTTGATGATGCGAGTTTACCGGCATGCTGGTCAACGCAGCTAATTTCAGCATCTGGCCCTGCATGGAACACTACAACTGGCAATTTTGATATTGGTGCCCCTCATCAAGGAGCGAGATTTGCACATAAAGCATATAACAATTCTGATGCTATTTTGATTTCACCAGCTGTAAACTTATCGGCGTTTATGAATGATGTTAGAATTAACTCATTCATGCACCGACATGCATCTGCACATTCTACAGATGTTTACCGAGTTTATGTGAATGATTCACCAAACCTTGATGATGCTGAACTCATTTATACCATTAACAGCAGGACTTCAGTTGAACCAACGGAACCTTCAACGGGTTGGTATAATTATATCATTTCAATACCGGAAGCATTTCAAAACCAATCTGAGGTTTACATCATTTTCCGAGGGACAACAACACAAGGTTTTAGCTCTTATGCTTTAGGTGTTGATTCATTTCAACTCCAGGAAATACTTCCTGTACCTCCTAACCCACCATCATTAGGCTTCCCGTTTGCAGATATAACAACGAATACTACTACACCATTTACTTGGTCAGCAGCAACAGAAGGTGAACCTGCTACAGGTTACAAACTCTATTTAAGTGAAGTAGATACGTTTACAGAAGGTGATGTTGTATATGAAGGTGACGCAACTTCATTTACTGCTTCAGATTTGGATCCCGCTACTACCTACTTTTGGCAGGTTGTTGCCACAAATGCAAATGGTGATTCCGATCCATCCCCAACCCGATCAATTACTACCATTGCTGATGGAGCTTTGTATCAGGATTTTTCATCAACAACATTTCCTCCACCAGGATGGTCTCAGGAAAATGCAAATGAAACAAACTGGACACGAAATACAGCAACAACATATCTTGGATCAGGTGCTGCAAGCAGAAGCAGCTTTGGTGCAACTGCTGGTAACCCTCATAGCCTCATTACCCCGCTTCTTACGGTTTCTGACGGTGATAAACTCGAGTTTATGGCAGCAACATCAACTGCTAATCTGAACCAACGAGTACAGGTTAAATACTCTGAGGATGGAGAAACGTTTACTGACTTAGGTGATGTAATAGAATTACCTCAACAGCTTTGGGATCATTACACCAGAGATTTGTCAGGTTTGCCAGATGGCGATTATTACTTCGCATTTGCTGTATATACCAC
>PXDI01000109.1 GCA_003565095.1 PVC group bacterium
ATAACATATGGGTATTCTCCGTGCTATTTAACAGTGCTGCACCGGATGCAACGAGCAGTTATCTCGTGCTTGACGGATCTACAGCCAGAAATGTTGGAGCACACGATCCGGCGGCTGATTATATCCCAAGCCATGACATTCCCTACCCCGGTGGGGATGGCACAATTACGATGTCCGGCTCATGGCAACCCGTCCCCGAACCCGGCACATTGGCGTTGTTGGGGTTGGGTATTGTTGCGGTGGCGGCGCGGCGGCGTAAGCGTGATGCGGCGTAATTGCTGATAACCGGGGTTGTCTCCGGAGAAGAATGAATAACAGCGGGCGCGGATATTTCCGCGTCCGTTTTTTTTGTGGCGGGTTTGTTTATTTTCGACTGGTGGCGAGTGGGATCGACGGAAATCGTGGATACTGGCCAATATTGTGCAGCTTGGTACGCAGCGGAACTGTCGGGCGATTATCTGAACTGGCTGTTACAGCAAGAGCAATTAATGAGCGCTCGCTGACCTTGGTCGGCGAGCAAGATGATTAGGTTCTTCAATGGCATTGCAAAAAAACAGCAGAGCCCATTTTGAGCAAGAATAGCGCGAACCACATAATTTTGCTCATCCGGGCTCCTTTGTTTTACTTTGGGCTCAGCCGTTGAACAGAATCCTCTTGCTCGCCGACGCAAGGTCGGCGAGCGCTTAATGCTTGCCGGCATATTCAGTCGAAAAACCCCGGCGCCGCACATTAATCTTACGGCTGCTCAGGTTCCCGGACTACAGTCCTGGGCATCAGGTCATTGTTTCTCAGCCATTCTTCAACGCGGCCCTGGCAGGGCGGGCAGGGGTTGGTGGATTTGCGGTCGAGCGCGTCTGTATCTTCATGCTCGTAGAGATTGCACAGGAAGAACACACACTTTTCAATACCCAACGCCAGCAGCACTCCACGCAGGGTTTCTTTGTTGACCCGCCGCTGATACTGCTCGGGCGCAACGCCGGGGGCGGCAAGCGCGGCGGTGTAGATGACTACCAGCGGCGGGGCGCCTTCCGCGGTCGGTTTAATTTCAAAAGCGCTTTTGTAATCGCGTTCGGCCGCTGGAGCATGATGGAAGCGCACCCGGCAGCGGACGGCGGCATCTGTTGCGTTCCGGTCAGCAAATACCGCCGCGATACGGTTGTCATTCAGCCATTGGATAGCGGCTGCCGCGACAGCATTAGTTCCGGCGTCCGCCGGTTCTGCAATTACAAATGGCGGCGGCGGGATTACTTCAACAAGCGGTAGCGCCGGTGATTTGCTCTCTGCCGGCTGCTCTGCAATAACGGTCGAGAGTGCAAGCCCCGCCAGTGCGGCGGATAACACAACTGTCAAACTGTGTGGATAAACGGTCTTCATAAACCTTGGCTCCTGGGCTGCTGTTTACTTTGAACTTCAATGCTGATAATAGCAGAAAGCACGCAGGCGCTTCAAAGTATATTTTGCGTTTATTGTCAGCCCGCCGGGCGGCCAATTTGGTCAAGAACGGCTGCGGCATCCCGGGCGGAAACAGTGCGTGGATTGGCGGCGGTGGAGCCGGAGGCGAGAATCTCCGCAATGATTGCAGTGCGGTCGAAGACGGGGCGTGGATCGCTGAACGGGTTGCTAAAGTTGAATGCCGTCAGCCATTCTGCGGTAAGCTGGTCGAGATTGCATTCAAGCTGCTGTTCTAATTGCGCAAATTTCTCGGGCACAGCCGGGCGGTTGAATTTCAATACCGCCGGCAGGCACAGGGCGCAGGCCTGTCCATGCGGCAGGTGATAGCGCGCACCCAGCGGATGCGCCAGACCATGCACCAGCCCGAGCCGCGCGTTAGCCAGAGCGATTCCAGCCAGATATGAACCGTAAAGCAGATTTTCGCGGGGTTGTCCGGTTGCACCGGCAAATGCCTCCGTCAGGGCGTTCTTGATCAACTTGGCGGCGCGCAGGGAAAGATCTGTGGTGAGATCAGTGGCATTGCGGCTGATAAACGACTCCACCGCCTGGACAAACGCATCCATTCCGGCGGCGGCAATGACTGGTGGCGGGCAGTGGTCCAGCAGGTTGGCATCAAGAACAATAATACGTGCGATAAACTTATCGTCGCGAAATGATTTTTTGACGCCGCTATCTTCATTTGTAATAACGCAAACCGCGGTAGCTTCTGATCCTGTTCCGGCGGTAGTGGGGACCGCAATGAACGGGGCGGTGCGGCAGCCGGCAGGCAGCGGGAAGCCGTCGTGGTATTCAAGGGTGGTGCCGGGCGCGTACAGAAGACCCGCCGCGGCTTTCGCCAGATCCAGCACACTGCCGCCGCCGATACCCGCAATCCAATCGGGTTTTTCTGCGCGCGCGAATGCCAGCAGATCATCAAGCTGCTGCAGGGTCGGCTCCCCGCCGGAATGCTGCCAGATGCAGACGTTGTTTTCCGGCGCAAAAGCCTTTAGCAGCTTTTTGCCAACGGGATTTGTTGCAAGTGATTTGCCATGCACAAGCATGCCGCGCGGGCCGAAACGCCGGCCGTATTCCGGCAGTTTATCAACCGTACCGCGACCACTTACGGTGGCCGGCGGAAGTTTCAGCAATGGCGGCAGAGTTTGCATCAGTAAAGAATGATAACCGCGATGATGCGCAGATCTTCAGTGCCGTCGTTACGTACGGCATGCGCGGCACCGTTGCCGGTCAGGATGGCGTCACCGGTTGCGACGCGATTCTCACTATCGCCTTCGGAGATGATGCCGGAGCCGGCGGTTACAATATAAATTTCATCTTCATTATCGTGCTGGTGCAGGCCGACGCTTGCGCCGGGAGGGACGATCATTTCAGCGCAGAGGCGTGACCGGAAGCTCAGCTCATCCGGAGTGAAATAGTGATTGATTGTTACCGTGCCGTCTCCTCCGCGCATGTTTTCGCGGGTTTCCGATGTTCTTTCTAGCGCTTTTCTGATCATGGTTCTCCTTCTTTTGACGTTTGCTGTTTTGTCAGGACGCCCGACGCCCGACGCCCGACGCCGGTGGCCGGAGTTCGACAAAGCTCGCGACAAAGCTCGCGACAAAGTTTACAGACTCCTGACGCCCGACGCCCCGACCTTGCAATAGCGGCACTATTTTGCTACTAACTTATATTTCTTTCAGACAATGCCGTGATGTTACTGCATGGCGTTACGGAAATCAAGGGCGGTAAAGGTTGCTTTATGAAGATAAGAGCATTAGCAAAAGCGGTGGGAAAGAGTGTGCCTTACGTGACCACCGTAATCAAGCGGTATGGACTGGTTTCAAACGGTGGGTTCAGTGATGGCCACGTGGTGCTGATTAAAAAGATCACGGCACTGGCCATCTGCGGGGTGCCGGCCAAGGATATTGAGCAGTTGCTGGCGCGCGAACGCAAGCTGCTGGAGCTGATGCGGGTTGATTCACTGCATCCCGGTGCCGACTGGTTTGAGGCGTTGTGTGTAATGCGTTCGGGGGCAACGCGTTTGCTGCTTTCGGGGTACGATATCGGCACGGATGTGACTGCAAAGATCATCCAGCCCGGACTGGATTTTATAGAGCGCGATCAGGAATTATTCAAAAGCCATGAGATGGGGTCGGATGTGCTTTGCGCGCTGGATTATTATTTACAGTCGTACAAGCGGATCACCGAGCGGCTGCGTGGCGAGATGCCGGTGATTGAGTCGGCCATTAAGTGGAGCCACGAGGTGCTGGCGCAGGGGAGGTAATTGGCTGGTGATGCCAGGCTGGGGCCTGGCGTTCCCGTGGTTATTCCGCGTCTTTTTCCCATTCCGGCAGTTGCGGTTGTGCGCCGTGCAGCAGGGCCCGGTAGGTGCCTTCCGCAATCTCACGGTTGAATATTTTCCCCTGTCCATGGCAGCTTTGGCAATTCGTTTTGACGGTTCCCTCTCCGTTGCAGGTGCTGCATTTTCCTGAGCGCCGGCACGGTCCGCATGGCACCGTGCGATGGGTCGGGGCATCTCCGCGGCTGACGGTTACCCACTGATTGCCGATCTTCTCGCGCCGATCGGTTACACCACCGATAGCTTCCTGTTGCCGGTTTCCCTCGCCGTTGCAGTGGCGGCAGGTTCCTGACTTATTGCAGGCGGCACAATCGGCAACCAGATGGCCGGCACCTTTGCATTGGGTGCATGGAGCGCCGATATAGTCAATGCCGATATATTGCGCCATGGGGTGGGTGGCGTGCCGTGACTGGATAAAATGCATAACCGTGCCGGCTTCCTGATTGTCGCCGGTGTAAAGGCAGCCGAGGGCGTATATCACCATATAACGCATCCGCGCATCAACATCGGTGATCTGGCCGATACTGGCCTTAAGCTCCTGCAGGATTGCCTGATCGCCGGGGGTGGCGGCAAGCCGTCGTGTTATGGCCTCGGCTAGTTGGGCGGCGCTTAATTGATACGCCATGGCTAATACGATCAGCACTATAGATGAAAATATTCGTTTTGTTTGCATAAAAGCGCTCCTTCTCATTTGCGCTTAATTATTAGAGCTTTACGTAAAGTTTGTCAATTCATTGACGCGGTAACGCCATGGGAGCTGTTTTCAAGTAAAGACAGCCTCAAGCTTGTCCCATAAAGGCTTTTTCAGGTTTTCATCGGCCTCGTTACGCAGGGCTGCCAGGCGGTTGCGCAGGACAGCCGCACGCTTGATGGCTTCAATATCCAGTCCCGGCAGCTCCGGAACTTCCAGCAGATAACTCGGGCTGAGGGTTTCTTTGATCTGATGATGGGCCTGCTCCTGCAGAACGGCGGCTTCTTCAGAAGTCATGGTGCTATGCCGCCAGTGGTAGCCATAGCCTTCCAGTCCGTATTTTTCGCGTTGATCAGGCATGGCGATGCGCGAAAGCGGCAGCACGCCGAAGCGAAATATCAGATAGCGGTGCAGGGCCGGACCTTCAGTAGGATAGGCGTTGAGCAGCTCTACCGTATTCCGAACTGTGGCAGCGGTCTCGCCGGGAAATCCGACTATAAAAGTGCTTTTAGTGTTTATCCCGTGACGGGTCAGGCATTCCAGTCCGTCAAGAATCTGTTCAGGGCTGACGTTTTTGCCCATCGCCTGTAAGATATTCGGATCGCCTGACTCAATGCCCAGCAGCACTTCAATGCAGCCGGTTTGTGCCATCAGCTCAGCAATCTCGTCGTCGATGATAGAAATGCGCGCCATCCCGCGCCAGCGCAGCCGCATGCCGCTTTTGAGCAGTGCGTTGCACAGTTCACGCGCCCTGGTGCGCGATGTGAAAAGGTTGTCATCGGTGAAATAGACGCGTCGGAAGCCGTCGGAATCTTCGGGCATTGTGCGGATTTCCGCGACGATGGATGCGGCCGGACGCAGGCGGATGGCGCGCAGTCCGCGAAAGTCGCAAAAGGCGCATTCGAAGCCGCAGCCTTGACCGGCCTGAATCGGGTGGTAGACGCGTTGAGCGGTCTGCGGCCATTTGTGCCAGTCAACTTTTACTTCGCGGTACGGTTCCGGTTCTACCGGATTGATCTGCCACGCCCCGTCACGGAAAACCGCCACATTGGGCAGTGCGGCCGGATCGTCACCGTTTTTGACGCTTTCAATAATACGCGCCAGAGTATGCTCTCCGGCGGCATTTACCAGAAACAAGTCAACCGGAGAAGGGCGGTTGCTGGTGAAATAATTGTGTTCGCTGATGGCTTCGCGCAGATTAGGGCCGATGATGCCTTCATTCAGCAGGCAGTTATGTCGGAAGGATTTCCACACCTGAATGCCCCCGGCGATGACAGGAATCTGCGGGGCGATTTTCTTTACCGCGGCGGCGATGGCGTCGATATGTTCGGCAAACGGCAGAAAGGTGGTGGAGATAACGATTACAGCGGGCTTTTGTGCGAGCATTTGCGTCAGCAGTTCTTTGCCGGTGGAAAGCAGCGGCACCAGTCCGGCGTGCAGGCCGCGGCTTTCGAGAAATTCGCACAGATAGGGCCCGTTGAGCGAAACAAACGGCAGTCCGTCGCGTAACAGTTCGGCTTGAGCGGCCTCGGCATTGCGGTCATGCATAAAATACTGTTGCATAAACCGTAACGATGCCGGGTAACCATCAATTGTCAGGCGCATCTTTTCGCGGACATCTTTGCCGAGATATTCGCCGGGAACATCTCCGCCGATGATGAGCGCGTCAAGCGCGCCTGGTCGGTTGCCATTCTTTTCAGTCAATAAATCATTAAAAATATTGCACATAAGGTGGTACCCGCCCCGCCGGGCGATGGAATACAGTCATTATGCGTCACTTAACAATTTTCAGCAGTTTTCTGAAAGCCGGGTGTTCGGCAGTTCTGGCCAGTTCCAGCAGCAGCATCTCGACGCTTTTGATATTGCCGCCGAGTTGGCGGATGTGGTCGAGCGCGATTTGCTTGTTGGCGGCCGTGCGCGTGCTGACGGCGTCGGCGGCAATTTCCACTTTATAGCCGTTACGTAACAGGTCGTCAGCGGTCTGGTAAACGCACACATGTGCTTCAATGCCGCATACTATGACATGCCGGCTATTGAGCTTTTCAAGCTGTTCAACCATTTGCGCTACGCCGTAGCAACTGAAGCAGGCTTTACTGATCGGCTCTTGCCCGTTCAGCAGGTCACGTAGCTCAGGAATCGTCGGGCCCATTTTCTCCGGAATCTGCTCCATCCAGATTACCGGAATTTCCAGCGCCTGAATGCCTTTGATTAACCGTTGCAGCGCATCTATGAGCTCTTCACGGCACTGCATCACCGCGGTCAGTTTTTCCTGAACATCAACCAGCAGCAGGACGCTGTTTTCGATCGTAATCATGCTGTAATCTCCGCAATAACCTCATGTTCGGTATTGTCTTCCGGTAGCGGCAGGCAATTGCCGTCGATGGGATTTCCGTCAAGAATCAGCTTAACCGTGCCGCGGCAGATGCCGGCGGGTTTGCGAATGGTAATGTTATACGTTGCAGTGCGAAAGCGTCGCTGCATTTTTGTTTGGGTCCATTCTGACGGCAGACATGGATTTATCTGCAGTCCGTGCATGGTCGGGATGACCCCCAGCATATGTTCCCAGACATTCAGCAGGGTCCAGCAGGCAGTGCCGGTGGCCCAGGCGTGACTGCCTTCGCCGGGGCGGCCTGATTCAGGAGCGTAGGTGAACTGGCAGGCGATATAGGGCTCAATCCGGTAGAGATCGGGGTCGGCTTCATGCCGAACTGAAGGCAGCATGGTGTGCAGTATTTGGTGCGCCTTGTCGGCGCGTCCGGCGCTGAATTCGGCCCAGATACGCCAGCGTGAATTATGTCCTTGCAGGGAGCCGTTTTCTTTTGTGCCGGGGGCGAAGCGGCTGATGATTCCCGCGCGCGGTTCGGGCTGTGGGAAGGGCGGATAGAAACAGTAGCTGCCCCAGGGAGTGTCGAGATATTTGTCAAAAGCTGCCAGAATTTTTGCGGTACGCTGTTCATCCGCCAGTCCCGCTACAATTGCAAAAGAATTGGGGTTACCGAAAAGCATGCCGCCTTCTTTGTTTTCCTTGCTGCCGAGAATCCAGCCGCTGTCATGGGTTCCGCGCCAGTACCAGTCACCATCCCAGCAGAGGCTGTTGACTGTTTCGCGCAGCTTGGCAATCATTTCCTTGTACTGTGCCAGACGATCATGGTCATCCATCAGCTCCATGCAGGTATAAAACATTTCGATGCAAATGATGGCCCAGCCGGCCAGCATCACCGATTCACCCTTGCGTTGATTTCCCATCTGGTCGAGTGCATCATTCCAGTCGGCCTTCAGAATTAACGGCAGGCCGCGCTCGGAAAACTGGCTCCAGAAAAATTCGACCCCGGCAATCGCGTGTTCATAAATTGTGGCATCCGGTTTTTTAGAACGTCCTGAAATGCAGGTTTCCGGATCGACCCACGCGGTTTTCTCCGTGAGAATTGATGCATCGCCGGTTTCGTTGACATAATTTGCCAGGATAAACAGCGGGTTGAGCGGATCATCGGAATGAAAAGTGCGGGTGCCCTGCATGGAGACAAAATTTCCGCCATGGGCGTAGTCTCCGCCATCGAACTGCCAGATCATAATGCGTTTGACGATATGCTCACGCACCCACTGCGGATCCTGCGGCAGGCGGCTGACGGCATCCTGGCAGGCATCGCGCACGCCGAAGTTGTAGATTCCCGAATAGCAATAGCCGGTATTGCGGTTCCACCAGCTCAGGTTGGCACCCTGATATTTAAACCAGATATTGACCATGCGGTCGAGTTCGGGGTCGGGGGTGGTGATTTGCGGTGAGGCAATGACTTTTTCCCAGTATGCGCACGTATTATCCAGCGCGACCTGCGCAGCCTGTGCTGTGCCGTAACGCTGCAGCAAGGCGGCGGCATCGTTTTCTTCGCGCGGTACCGCACCCAGCACTATCACATAATCAACAGATGCGCCGGGAGCCAGTTCGAAGCGGTGCTGCAAGGCGGCACAGGCATCGCGTCCATCGGCAACTGAATTGCGCAGTGTGCCGGAATCCATCGCCTGCGGGTTTTCCAGATTGCGGTAGGCACCGGTGAATTCATAGCGGTCACCTTCGTAGCCGGTCACTTTTTCCGAGCTTGCCATGAAAACAAAGTGCCCGAAGGGGATATTGTTGGCATCGGAATTGGCGGCCTGCCAGCCGCCCAGATATTTTACCCACTGTTCCGATCCGGTATAGAGCACATCATCACGGAACTCCTGACGGTTGAACAGCAGGTAGAACTCACGCCAACTGGTATCTTCGAACCAGTTGCCGAGCGCCAGTTCGGCATAGTGTGTGGCACTGATACTGCGGGGCTTGTCCGAATTGTTGGTCAGGGTGATGCGCCACAGCTCGCAGGGATCGCCTTTATCCGAGCCGCTGGAGGTTTCTGCATCCGGCATCGGGGTGAAAAATGTAATATCCGACTGTATGCCTGCTTTACTTGCAATGATGCGGTTATAGCCGAGACCGATCCGACATTCCCAGTCATCGAGCGGACGGGTGGGGGGGTAGCCGTTGGCGTTCCACCATTCGCCGGATTCTTCATCGCGCAGATAGAGAAACTTGCCGACGGTATCACGCGGTACGCCGTCAACATGCCAGCGTGTGATCCGTCCGACGGTCGGGTTGCCGAGAAATGAGTAGCCGCCACCGAGATGGCTGCACAGGTAACACCAGTTGCCATTGGAGAGCACATTCATCCATGGCCGGTCCAATAGCGGGTTAGTGACAATAAACTCCTTGCCGTCGTTGCTGAAATTACCGTATTTTGTTGGTTGCATATGTTGTTCCTTGTTTCTAAATGTTGCAGGCAAAGCTCTGCTAAAATTCCGCCTTGTTCATTCCTGGTCAGGACTCCCGACGCCCGACTCCCGACGCCGGTGGCTGGAGTTCGACAAAGCTCGCGACAAAGCTCGCGACAAAGTTTACAGACTCCTATCCCCTGATTTCCGCCGGCACACCGACGGCGGTTGCGCCCGGTGGCACATCTTGCAGGACAACCGCGTTGGCGCCGATACGGGCACCGTCACCGATTGTTATTCCACCCAGAAGCTTAGCCCCCGCGCCGATAAATACATCATTGCCGATGACCGGCGAGGCGCCTTTTTCCGCCCCGATTGTCACCTGGTGCTCAATTTTTATGTCACTGCCGCCTTTTACCGTGGAATTTATTACCACACCCTGGCTGTGAATCAGCACCAGCCGCGGGCCGAAATCCGCGCCGCGGCCGATGATGCAGCCGCCGAACCAGACGTTCAGTTTGTTGAACAGCATCGCCAGCGGCAGCATTCCGGCCTTTTGGCCGGCCTGCATCAGGCGGTAGCAGATCATGGCAAAAGTGCCGTCGGTAAAAACGGTTTTCAGTACAGCGGCCGCTTCGCGGCTGCCGTAGTTCCATTGCGCCTTGGCGCGAATATCATCCCTGATTAACTCAAACATTTCTGCAATATCTATGTTTCAGTGCCTGTTTGCAAGATGATTTCATAAGTTCCGGCGTTGACATCTGAACGGGTATTGGTAAAAGTGGAGCTTTTTGATAACAGGAGCCATGAAAACTAAAGGAGAGCGGGATGAGTAAGGCACTGGTCGGGGCGCAATTGTTTTCGGCACGTCAGCATTGTCAGGATATAGACGGTGTGCGTGAGACTTTTAAGCGCGTAAAGGAAATCGGTTACAGCGTGGTGCAGGTTTCGGGTTTCGGTCCGGTTGAGCCGCAGGCGGTGGCTGAAGCGGTTCAGGAAAGCGGGTTGATTGTCGGTGCGACGCATATCAAGTGGCAGCGCTTTCTTGATGATTTGGACGCAGTAATTGCCGAGCACAAAATGTGGGGCTGCAAGCATCCGGCAATCGGCAGTCTGCCGGGGGAGTACTCGGTACCAGGCGGCATCGAAAAATTTGTGGCGGAACTAACTCCCATTGCACAGAAACTGGCGCAGGCCGGTATGGATTTTTCATACCACAACCATAATCATGAAATGGTGCCTTGCGGTGAGACGACCTGGCTGGAAGCCCTCTACGCGGCCGCTCCGCCGGATGTGTTGAAGGCCGAGATAGACACATACTGGATTCAGGCCGGCGGCGGGGATCCCGCTGCGTGGATCAGTAAATACGCTGGACGTGAGCCTGTGATTCATCTCAAGGATATGACCATTACCGCGGAACGCGAACAGCGTTTTGCGCCGATCGGCAGCGGCAACCTGAATTGGGATGCAATTCTGGCGGCAGTCGATAAGGCGGAGGTCGAATATATGTTTGTCGAACAGGATAACTGCTACGGCGAAGATGTTTTCAAATGCCTTGAGAGCAGCTACCGGTTCTTGGCGAGCAGGGGGTATTGTTAGGGATCAGGAGTCCCTGCTTCGCCAAGGCTACGCAGGGCAGGCAGGAGTCTGTAAACTTTGTCGCGAGCTTTGTCGGAATCCGGCGTCGGGAGTCGGGAGTCGGGAGTCAAGATTGGCGCAATTATAATAAGCGATAACAGGAGAGAGTAAATGTATCTTACAGGATTTGCGGATGAGGCGGCGGCGGATATTGCCGGACAGATCCGGGCGACTAAGGCGCTGGGATGGAGCAATATCGAAGCGCGTAATGTTGGCGGGAGCAATATCCACAACATTTCTGACGCGGAATTTGACAAGGTGTGCGGGGCGTTGAATACTGCCGGGGTAAATGTTAATTGTTTTGGTTCAACCATTGCCAACTGGTCGCGCAGTGTGCTCGATCCGTTTGAAGAGACTTTGGCGGAAGTGGAGCGTGCTATACCGCGGATGCAGCGGCTTGGTACAACAATGGTTCGTATGATGAGCTATGCGATTCTGAAAGACCGTGCGCCGGACGATCAGGAGCAGGAGGAGCGTTTCCGTCGTCTGCGTGAAATGCAGCAGCGCTTTACTGACGCGGGGCTTACGATGGTGCATGAAAACTGCATGAATTACGGCGGCATGGGCTGGCAGTTTACGCTGAAGCTGATCGAAAATGTTCCGGGATTAAAGCTGGTTTTTGATACCGCCAATCCGTTGAACACAGCGGATTATGCAAAACCTGAACCGCGTCCGCGGCAGAGTTCATGGGAGTTCTATGAACACGTAAGGGAGCATGTTGTTTATATTCACATTAAAGACGCCCGTTTTATTGAGGATGATCCTGATGCGATTTTTCCAAAATCTGAATTCACGCTGCCGGGCGAGGGCGACGGGGATGTAAAGAGAATCCTGACAGATATGCTGGCACGCGGATATGACGGCGGGATTTCCATTGAACCGCATTTGCAAGTAGTGTTTCACGATGAGTCGGTTGAAGCGAAGGAAGAGGCGCGGTTTAACTCATATGTTGAATACGGTCGTCGGCTGGAGGCGTTGTTGGCGGAGATTAAGCAGGGCAACTGAGGGTAAGGTGTTTTCTCTTGCTGTGTTCGGGCGGTTGTGTGGTGGTGTTGGCAACGCCTGTTTCTGGATCTTTCCGCCCGACGGCACAAGGCCGTCGGGCGGTGGGAAGCGTCTGTTGAGCTTGGTTGGTGGGAAAGATTGTTTTGGCCCAGAGGCACAAAGCCGTCGAGCGGTGGGAAGCGTCTGTTGAGCTTGGTTGGTGGGAAAGATTGTTTTGGCCGAGAGGCACAA
>PXDI01000196.1 GCA_003565095.1 PVC group bacterium
GTCAAGGCTGCATGCACCCCGCAATAAAAGCGGCCTGCTGCTGCTGGACCGGCGGCAGAAAATGGACGCCGTCTTTAAAAATGTCCGCTGCGCTGCCGAGCTTCCCGGTAAAACGACCCAGGCGGATAACCGGCACGGCTTTTTCCGCCATTACTTCATCGGCGATAGCATTATAGCGTCGGCGGTCGGCATCAAAGCGCTGAAAACCGCAACCGCGCCGGGCATGCATGGCATCATCCACCGGGGTTGTTTCAATCCAGATGAAACGCTCCGCCAGCCGGCGGCCGAGTGTGATGATTGCCTGCAGGTTTGCACGGTAGTTTTTCTCATTTACTTGATACACGCCCGTCACGGGATCCTTTTTGATATCATGCAGTCCGCAGTTGACGAGAAGAATGTCCTTATGGAAATCATTGGCGGACTGCAGTGCTTCCAGAAACGCGCGGACCATTGCGCTGTCACCGCCGTTGGCACCGCGCGGAATATCCAGGTTCTGCCGCGCCTCATCTTCGCCGCTTTTGCGCGCATAGGAGATATCCGGCTCCAGCATCTGCTGCAAAAACGGACCGTACTGAATCGAGATACTGTCGCCAACTATGTAGATTGCCGCACTTTTTTTCATATCATCACACTCACAGTCTGATATCGCCCGCTGACCTTGTGTCGGCGGGCGAAATGATAGTAGAAGGACCAAACAACCAACAAAGAATAGCGTTGAGCCCGCAAGGTGCAAGACATAAGCGAAGCGCTTTTATTGCGCCACTCGGGCTCGCTCTTGTTTTTTTCTTTAGCCTTTTTCAAACCCCATCTTTCCGTCCGCTGACACAAGGTCAACGGACGGGAGAAACGCGACACTCACCACCTTTTCAACGGCACCGTCCGCCATCCGTCGGCTTCGGTCAGGGAGCGAGCCGTATAACAAGCATATCTTTTACGGAAGATCATTAATCCGGCGTCAATTATGCCGTGAGGCTGGATTCCAGTCATAGCTCTGCCGTAGGTCACCTATTGCGACCAGATGGGTTGCCCCATGGCACCCCCAGCGGTATATTGATTTCGCGCCCTGATAGATCACGAATCCGCCGGGCGACAGCCCCGCGCAGTTGACCGACTTGTCTTTCATAGCCACGTTTGGCGCGATCATCTCCTGGTTCCTCGCGCCAATTAAGCAGTTTTTCTGTCATCTCGCGCGCGGGATCATCGTAATTACCGTCTGGATCAAGCTTGGCCAGTGCCGCGGTGATAACCGGCAGGTCGTCGTTTATAAAAATATCCAGCATCGGAACATATTTTTCATGCGTGTAGTATTCCACAACAGTACCAAAAGCAAACTGAACAGTGATGAACGCATCCAGTGCGGTATGGATTAATGACATTTCGCGTAAGCGTTCAGCCAATTCTGCGTCAAGACCCGCGCACAGCCAGGGATTGATCTCACGCGTCCACAGGATTCTACCGGTATTGGCATCGGCACAAATCAGTAAATCAGGTTCGCCGGTTGTTATGACCTTATCGCCCACCACGATTGGCTGACTGTTAACCCATCCGGGCATTTCCGTCCGCCAGACGATGTTGCTGGGCTGGCGGTTTTTCAGCATCCAGACCTTGGCCGTGCGATCACGCCCGTGTCCGTCCTTGTAAGCTTGTTCGATCTGTTCCGCTTCTCCATCAGACCAGCCGCTGACCGGCGCGGCTCCGGCAAACCAGCCGGTTCCATCGCCGCGGAAACCAACCGGACGTTCCGGAGAAGGATAAAAATCCCTTGATCCGAGCAGCGGACCGTTAGCAAAAACCGATGTACTGACGGCAAGAACGACAGCGGCAGCGATGAAACGGCGCATATTGTATATTCCTTTTTTATGCAGACATAACGTTAAGCGGTATTGCCTGCCGGCAAGACCGCGTCTTCAAGTATCAATTACCTTTCCGGGAAATGCGACGGGATAGCCGAGTTCTTTAAAGTCGACCGCATAAAGCCGGGCGACCCGGTCGCGTTTTTCGGCATTATAGTATTGTTCAAGCTTTTTGCTCGCCGATGTGCGCTTATCCCGGTCCGCGGGAAAGAGTTCTTGCAAACAATCTTCGGGAATATTCAGATCACGGGCATTGAGCATGTTGACCAGCTCTTCACGGAAGTTTTCAAAACGGATCACCGTATCATATGCCGCCAGCGGCAGAATCATGCGCTTACGCTGATAATTCCAATGGCCGTTGCGACTCATTCCGCCATTTTCCAGCCAGACCAGAAACTCCCCGAAGCCTTCCGGAGTCAAATCAAACGGGCCATAGCGGCGACGGTAATCAGGATTGCGGAATCTGTCAAGAAATGCCGACAACACCCGGGAGTATGGATTTCTGATAACCACAAACAAATGCAGCCGGTCCAGCGTGCGCAATTCATCCCGCGAAAGATCAAGTAACGTGCCGGTTTTCCGCTTAACATCTTTGCGGTTATCAACTTTCCCCTGCGCCATCTGCTGCAACAGAAGCAGTACCGAAGTATTGGCGTTCTTCTTAATACGGTTATAGGCGAGTCCCAATTCCGGGAACACCGCCACATTGGCGGCCGCACGCCAGCGCAAAGCTCCATAGTGTGCGCTCAACCGCCGCATGGTTAACGGCAAAGAGAGTGCGCGACGGACCATTCTTGAAATCTGCGAGCCTGACCGGTTGTATTCTGCCATAAGCCGCCCCGGAAGGATTAAAAGAACGCCTTGCACAGGCGCAGGGCGCCTTGAGCCCATGGTGTGCGGTGGCTGACGCCGCCTGATTGCAGCTTGTCACGGTTTTCCATATACCAGTGGTAGTTACGCAACAGTGCGTCAATATTGGAATATTTAGGCGAGAACCCCAGCACTTCCTTGGCTTTGTCAATGGAAACAAACGATTCCTTCCCGACGGTTTCATAAATCCATTTATACAGCGGGGAAAGGTGCAGCAGCTCCAGAAAGCGCAATGCCATAATAGCGGGACGTTCCGGAATGCAGATAATCCGCTTGCCGAACCCGGCGGCATCCAGCACCGCCTGAAAATCCGTTTTCGGTGTGCCGTATTTTTCGGCGCCGATATTGAACGTGTCGTTTACCCGCTCCTCCGGCAAGGTGGCACACAGCCAGATGGCTGCGCACAGGTCTTCAACATCAAGGTATTGATAGAGGTTTTTGCCTGAGCCGAGGATCGGAAAATTTCGCCCCTCACTGGCCCATTCGTAAAACATGGCAAACACCCCCAGCCGTTCAGGACCGATAAATGATTTTGGCCGGACGATCGGCAAACACATACCTTTAGCGCGATATTCCTCACAAAGTTTTTCCGCGGCAACCTTGGCTTCACCATACGGGCCGACCCCGTGCAGTTCATCGCTTTCCAGCAGCGGATGATGGTCCGGCACCCCGTAAACCGCCGTCGATGAAACGTGAATAAACCTTTCCACCTTTTGCGCTGCCGCTCCCTCCAGCACCACCCGAGTGCCGTCGATATCCGTTGAGAAAATATCCGCCGGCTTATACAAGGGCAGCGCTGCGGCCGCATGTATCACAATATCTACATCCGCCATGGCCTTATGCACATCGTCCACCGAGCGGATATCGCCTTTAATGATGCGTACTTTGTCGCAAACATCCGGATAATCAAAATCGACCATATCAAGGGAGGTGACAGCCTCTCCCTTGTTTAAGAGAAATCTAACGAGATTGATGCCGAGAAAACCGGCTCCCCCTGTTATCAAATAACGTTTCGGCATGTGTTTTCCTTTTCTAAAACGCTGTTACAGAGCATGCATATTGCGGAGATACAACCACTCTTCGGCGGCCACCGTAAACGCGGGAAATACTGCCGTAATAATGACTTGCATGCAAGGTTTTATCCGTGTTTAGCAGACAATAATCCAGGCTGCCAGGATAAGACTGAGATCCGCGAGGATATGTGAGAAAACCGGCAGGAGCAGATTGCCGGTCTTACGGGTAAAGTACTGCCAGCAGACCGAAGCGGTCAGCAAAATGATAAAGCAAACGGACAGCCACGGCAGAGTCAACAGCGAAGCCAGCACAAGCAGATGGTAACCGGCAAACAGCGGGTGTGCCAGAGCGGTCTGCTCGCGCAACCGCGACCAGTGTATCTGCTCAAGCAGCGGATGAATGATACCAAAGTACGGAATCATTGCCGCGAGTCCCGGCCCCGCCAACCCGTAGGCGGACAGCCATTCAGATAACTCTGTACGCGTAATGAACGGCAGCAGCAGATAAAGCGCCGGCCCGGCCGCGGCCGCCGGCACTGCAAAGACCAGATATTTGAGATTGAAGCCTCCAAAGAGTTTTTTGCGCGGCGCATGAACGGCCCAGAAAAGAATTTGCAGATGGTATAGCGCGATCGCCGCCCACGCATTCTGGAAAATATTCCAACAGATCAATACCGCAATATAAGGTGCCAGCAGTTGAAGATATGGTTTCATTTAACAAGCGGGCGGCTGACGTGCATAGCTCATGTTTTCTACGGCAATATCAGCAAACCGCGCAACCATCCGCTCCGTTAGCGTGTACTGCGGCTTATACCCGTCATCATTCATTACTTTATTCGATTACTCAAAGTTTCAAGAACCCAAAACGCCTTTACATCAACCGGTTTATTGAATTTTAATATTACTTGATTGTCAGCCGGTGCGCAAGGCATGGATTTCAGGGATTTCACCGTCTTCTGGCGCGATTAGACTGAAACGCTTATAAACTCAGGCTTAGATCCAGATACCTTTCGGCGATCTGGATTTCATCAATATACCCCATTTGATCGTGACGGCTGTCACCTTGCAGATTCAGGTTGATGTTGGAAATACTTTCTCCGTCTTTCCAGAAATCCGCCTCACCGCTTGCCGACGGCTCACCAAGGCCGCCCTCGACGGGCTCTGCCGGCGGAAAGACCCACACCGACCAGCGGTCATTGCGGCCACTATGGTTTTTCTCCAGCTTTGTAACAAACAGATATGTCCTGCCTGCTTCTGCTTCACCCAGCGTCTCGCCAAAAGCATGCAGGCTCTGCTCATAAATTCCCCAGCGAATGGTTTCGCCTCCCAAGTCATATTCCCAATGGCTGCGGTTTCCGAAGTTTTGAAAGCCGCTGACCATATGCAGCGATGCAAACCAGACGGTAAAGGGCTCCGGCCCGGCACCGAGCTGCGTGTCAAGATCACGATGCGCTCCGGTATAACCCCCGCCGACGCGGTCGTGCCCAAGACTGCCGCCGGCGGCCGGAACCAAAGGATGAGTTAATCCTTTTTCCCTGATTCGGCATGATCCGCTCGAGGCGCTCCAGCGATTAGTTGCTCCGGGTATAAGCGGAGACTGTCCGCCGACGCCGGAAACCGAATACCCGCCCGCCGCAGAATCATTTCCGATCAAAAACTGCTCATGCAGCAGAAACAGCAGCCCCAGCTCGGAAAACTGCTGAACAGCCTCTTCATCTCCGCTCAGTAAAGCCGCGGCCAGCCCGGCCTCAAGAGTTTCGCGATCCTCTCCCTGCTCCAGCAATCCCGTCAAGTAGTGATTAACATCTGACCGCAGAGATGCTACCTGTGCGGATTCCGGCAACTCATTCAGTCGTTCGTGAACCGCTCTAGCAAGCGGAATAAACTCACTACTCCCGGCATTTTTGAGCCATGCCGCCACCGGACGCAGTGCGTCAATATCCTGTAAATCGATTAAATGAATGCATGCATTCATAAAGGTAACCGCATCTGTTGGCTCTTCAATGGCGGTCATGCGCTTGAAAATATCTTCAAAACTGTCTTCTGCGCGCATATGTTGCAGGATGGCTGTTGCTGAGCGGCTCACATTCAGCGGTTCTTCGCGCACCGCTTTACGTAAGAGAATACGCGCCGTCTCCCCGCCCCGCATAAGTTGCTGTCTTACAATATCACGCACAGTCGGATTGGGGTCTGAAAGCTGTCTGAGCGCGTACTGCACATCCGGCGCTTCGCGCCGCATCCGGTTGAGCCGTTCTATCCGCTGGTCAACCGCGGCTATATCCGGAGCTTCCGGATTCTCGGTACGGTAATCGCGGGCGGCCTGCCAGGCGTCCGCAAACCGGCCGTCATGCTCTAGTGTGTCGAGCAAAGCGAACAGCTCCTGGGTGCTGCCGTCAACATCAAGCTGAACCGATGGCGGTTGACTTATTTCATAAACAACCGCCGGATCATCTGTCAAGACCTCATCATAACCCGCCCCCAGCTCAAGCGGTTGCTGCGCGACCGCAACGGCCTCAGCGCTTTCTGCCGCCGGAGCCAGCGGATTCTGCTTCATCAGTCCCCCTGCCGCAACCATGCATAAGCAGCACGGACACAGATAACGTGCACATCATTGTGTGTTTAATTGTCATAATATTCCTTTCTTTTAGCACTTTTCGGAGCAACATGTGTTCCAGATTTATTAATAAACGTGATTTGTAAGCATAGCATAGGGATAAAGCTTGTGCAAACAAACGCCCCTGCTACCGTGTGCACTCTTGAACACAGGCCGGCGTTATGGTAAAACATTCTCTATGAAACAACCTGATTTATATACAAAATATGCGCGGTGGTGGACGCTGCTTTCCCCGCCGGAAGAATATGCGGAAGACGCTGCCGCCTATATCAAGATAATCAAAAAGATCTGCCGGAAAAAACCACGCACGATCCTTGAGCTTGGCAGCGGCGGCGGAAATAATGCGTCTTTCATGAAGCAGTATTTTGAAATGACTTTGAGTGATATTTCAAAAGAAATGCTGCAAGTCAGCCGTAAACTGAATCCTGAATGCGAGCATATTCAGGGCGATATGCGCAGTCTGCGTCTCGGCCGCGTGTTCGACGCGGTTTTTATTCATGACGCTATCGGCTATATGCGGACATTGCACGATCTGCGGCGGACCATTCAAACGGCTTACATGCACTGTAATAAAGGCGGCGGAGCAATCTTTACACCGGATTATACCAGGGAAACCTTCCGCAGTGCAGCATACCACGGTGGTTATGACGGCAGTAAGCGCTCAATGCGTTATCTGCAATGGGACCGCGACCCCGACCCGGATGACTCAACCTACCGGATAGATTTTGCCTATATGTTCAGTGATGCCGCCGGACGGGTAAAAGTTGAGCATGAAACACACATCTGCGGCCTTTTCAGCATACAAGAATGGGATGCCGCGATTACCGATGCCGGATTTGAAGCAGGATCGGTTACCATTGAGACCGATCAGCTTGAACCGGGCTTCTACCGGGTTTTTACCGGGCGTAAAAAATAAATCTCAACCGTCTGGCATAGCGTTACGGCATCAGGAAAATGCCGTAACGCCTGCCTGACGGCAGGTTATTCTTCAGCGTCCCTGCTGCGGCTGTGGCTGCATGCCCTCGGCATATTTAATATCAGCCTTGCTGCGCAGTCCCTGCATATATTCAGAAAACGCCTTCTGCTTCTCCTGATTTGTCAGATAACCGCGAATGTCATCGCTGACTTCATCAAGCTGTTGAGTTGCAGCATCAGTGCGCTCAGTAACCACAATTACATGATAACCGAACTGGGTTTTAACCACTTCACCGATCTCGCCGATTTCCTGCGTAAACGCCGCTTTCTCAAACTCCGGTACCATCCGGCCACGGCCGAATGAACCCAGATCACCACCGCGTTCCTTGCTGGGACAGCCGGAATGCTCCTTTGCCACTGCGGCAAAATCCGCGCCTTCGAGCAGTTTTTTACGCACTGCTTCAGCTTCTTCCAAACCTTTGGCATGCGCTTCCTCACCGGCATTTTGATCCACGCTGATCAAAACATGCTTTGCACCAGCTTCCGGCTCCTGCTTGAAATACTGCGGATTCTCGGCATAAAATGTTGCAATCTGTTCGTCGGTGGCTTCTGAAACATCTTTGGTTTCAGTCTCAAACAACTTGCGCATTTTTTCACCTTCGCGGATGTCTGAACGCATTTGAGCCATATCCATATTACGGGTGGCCAGCGCTTCTTCAAGAGTCATATCCGGCGGTAATGTTTCACTAATCGTTGCGATAACAGCATCAATATCCTCATCTGTTACCGAAATATCACGGGAGGCTATTTCCTTTTCAGCCAGAGTCATATCAATAAACTGCTCGATGACATGCTGGGTCATGCGCTGCCCCTCCTGCTGAAGAAAATTATTCAGCATTTGCGGAGGAACGCCCTGACGCTGCGCCAGTTCGCTGACCTTTTGAGCCGCCTGCTCTGTTGTAAGAGTTTTATCATTTACTGTAACCAGTATTTCTGTGCCCACTGCTGTGCCGCCTTTCTGCTGGGATCCTTGTACACCTGCAACAGGCGCGATAGCTTCTGGATCCGTTTCATTTGAATTTGACTTGCACGCCGGAACCAGCACCAGGCACAAACCAAGCGAGATAATTATCATACGGGATTTCATTTCAAGGCCTTTCTCTTTTCTTTTTACCGACATGGTTGCCCGACTAGGATTTGAACCTAGACTAATTGATTCAGAGTCAATCGTGCTACCGTTACACCATCGGGCATCGATTTAAAACCCGGCCATTGTGGAGGATAATCCGCGCTATGTCAAGGAAGCGATAGTTTTCAGCTTATCCGCATCGGCATCAGTACATACAGAAACGGGCTGTCGCACTTGATGACTCCCGGACTCAGATCATCTATCAGTTCGATATAAACTTCATCGTGATCAAGAATTTTAAGCGGCTCACTCATATATTCCGGATTGAATGCCACGCTGATTTCCTTGCCGCTGTATTTGATGGCAATCGTATCGCGTGCTTCGCCTACTTCCGGACTGCTCATAACAATGGTGAGACGGTTTTTAGCAAAGTTGAGTTTAACCGCACTGGATTTATCAGTTGAAACCAGAGAAACCCGGCGCAATGCCGTTGCCAGCATTTCGCGCTCAACCGTAATGCGTTCTTCGCACTGTGCCGGAATGACCTGACGATAGTTAGGATAAGTTCCGTCGATCAGCTTAGAAGCAATAAATGTATCGCCGAATTCAAACATCATCTGATTCTTTTTGACAAACACCTTCATGTCCCCGTTTGCGCCCAGGGTATGCTGCAACTCCATCACCGCTTTTGAAGGCAGAATCACATCCGCTTCAGCTTCAGCCGGAAAATCAAGTTCATGCTCCACCAATGCCAGACGCCGGCCATCGGTTGCCACGACCGTCAATTTGCCCTGTTTAAAGCTGAGCAATACCCCGTTCAGTACATGACGGGTCTCATCAGAAGAGGCGGAATAAGAGCATTTGCGCAGCATTTCACGAAATGTTCCCTGACCGATTGTGTAACCGTATTCATCCGTCTGATCAGGAACTTCCGGAAAATCATCAGCGCCGATTCCCAACACTTTGAAATAGGCTGTTCCGCAGGTAACCGTTGCCATGTTCTTGTCATCTACCTCAATGGCAATTTCTTCATCCGGCAGTTCGCGCACAATGCTGGACAAACGCCGCACCGGTAAAGTGATTGACCCGGGTTTACCAATCTTGGCCTGGACAGTTGTTTTGACGGTCACATCAAGATCTGTCGTGGTAAGATTGATGTTTTCCTTTCCGGCTTCAATCAATACATTCGCCAGAATCGGCAGAGTACTGCGGGTGCCGACAACATTCTGAACTTTTTGCAACCCCTCGAATAACGCGGATTTGTTTGCACTGAATTTCATATCTATTCTCCCCGAATACCTCTTTTGAACAGGCTCTTACTTCTTTTTATTTAATGAGTCATTTAAAACCAGTCGTATTATATACTGTAAACAAACGGCTGTTTTAAGCATAAAATACTGCATTACAACTTTTTCGGCCTGATGACAACCGCTTTATAACACTGTTCATATTCCCAAAAACAAACGCCTTTATCAACACTGAAGTAAATATTGACAACTTATGAAAGGTTGTCAACAACGTGATGAACATATTATTAACATATTCATAAGTGGCGTTATTGCTTAAAAAAGATGTGCTCATACCAGTCGCTTTCCGAGTTTAGTGGAGATTGTGCGGACTTCGTCACGCAATTCAGGTTCAACCGCCATGCGGTTTTCGACGGTTTTACAGGCATGTAAAATGGTGGCGTGTGTTTTGCGGAAAGCATTAGCGATATCCGGCAGGGAGGAACGGGTCATTTTACGGCACAGATACATGGCAAGCTGACGTGGCGCGGCAATATCACGCGGTCGGCGTGTGCTGGTCATATCAGAAAGGCGCACATCGTAATGTTCCGCCACGGTGCGCTGAATTACGTCGAAGGTAATTTCCTCCTGTTTTTCATTATCCAGCGTATCACGCAGCAGATGCTTCAATGAATCGATGGTAAGCGGCCGGCCGGTTAACGAGGCATATGAAACCGCCCTGGTAAGTGCGCCTTCGATCGGCCGCACATTGGAGCGCACATTTTCAGCGATAAAAGTAATAATCTCATCCGGCAGGGATGTTTGCATGTTGTGCAGTTTATGATGCAGAATGGCCAGCCGGGTTTCAAGGTCAAGCGGTTCGATTTCGGTAACCAGCCCCCACTCGAATCTTGTAACCAGCCGCTTTTCAAGTCGGGTTATTTCGGTAACCGGCCGGTCACTGGTCATGACAATCTGTTTGCGGGCATCGAATAATGCATTGAACGTGTGAAAAAACTCTTCCTGCAAGGCATCTTTGCCGGCCAGAAACTGAATATCGTCGATGAGTAGAATATCAATGCTGCGGTAGGCTTTGCGGAATTCCGGCATGCTTTGATCCTGCAATGCCGCGATATATTCATTGAGCATAGTTTCGCAGGAGATATAACGCACAGCCGCCCGCGCGTCTTTCAGAATGTGGTGTCCGATGGCATGCATCAGGTGGGTTTTGCCCAAACCGTTTCCGCCATAGATAAACAGCGGATTATAAGCCCGCGCCGGAGCCTGGGCAACGGCCAGACAAGCCGCATGCGCAAAGTTATTACAGGGTCCAACAATAAACTCATCAAAGGTGTAACCGCTGTTTAATGGGGACGAGGCCTGCCGGGTGCTGATGCCAAGCCGCTCACGGATGGTTTTACGGCGCGTTTTTTCTGCTTGAGGAGCGTCTGTGGTGCTGTCCGCCTTAGCGCGGGCCTGGATGACAAACTTTATTTCAAGTTGCTGGTCTGTGGAGGAGTTGACCGCCTGCTGAATCAAAGGCAAATAGTTTTCTTCAAGCCATTCCTGATAAAAATCATTGTCAACAGCCAGAATCAAGGTGGATTCCCGGCATTCCACCGGCTGAATTACCTCGATCCACCGGCTGTAAATATCGGCATTCAGTATTTTCTGTAGTTTGCCGGCTGAACTGCGCCATAAATCGTTTACATCCAACGCTTTCATACAACATTTCCCCAGGCCCGAAAACCAAAAAATAAAACAAGCCAAACCACCCTGACTTGATAGACTTCCCTATGAACTGCGTACATACTGTCTGCTTAACCCACCTGAAACAAGAAAAAAGGATCAACTTCTATTAACAGGTTATCAACAGGCGGTATGAGACACTTTTTAGCCATGTATAGCAAGCTAAACTTGAAAAAGGGTATGAATAGTCTAGGCTTTCTGGTGATACAGCTTACAAAGAGCAAGAGGGCATATGCGAAATGACAAAAAATCCGGTTGGTGGGCATTAGTTGACAGGCCATGTGACAGCGCCGATCTGCGTTATATTAGCGGCTTTAACGCCAGGGATCCGGTTGCCTGTGCCGGAAACCGCCGTCAAGTACATCTGGTGGTTCCTGACATGGAACTTAACCGTGCCAGCCGCTCAAACAAACGTTTGACTATATGGACCCCGTCATTGCTTGGTATAAAGGATCTCAATGAGCGGTACAATCCCGCCCAATGGCTGCAGTATTTATTGAAACAACAGCACGTCCGCTCCATAACGGTCAACGGTTTTTTCCCTGTAGGTACGGCAGAGCTGTTGAAAAAACGCGGGATAAAAATTGAGGTATGTAAAGAGGCCGTGCTGTTTGACCAGCGTCTGGTAAAAAGTAAAAATGAATTGCGCGAGATCCGGCTGGCTCAGCGTGCCGCCGCGGCCGCCATGCGCAAAGCGGTAGAAACAATCCGCAATACA
>PXDI01000286.1 GCA_003565095.1 PVC group bacterium
CGTTCAAGAAAAGTACTGATAAACTGCTTGCGCCAGATCAGGCTGTCGGAATCCGTCTCTGCAAGTAGTGAGCGGGGAAATCCGCCGCGCAGCCACCGTTTGTGATGTAATTCCTGACTCAGTTCCGAAAGATCGAACCCGGACATTTCAACGATTTCAACCCGTCCGGCCAATGATTCGGAAGCCTGGCGCGACAAGTCGGGTGAAGCACTTCCCAGAATCAGAAACCGGGCCTGATTATCATTGCGATCCGCTAATACACGTAAAACCGGAAAAAGCTCCGGCCGCCGTTGAGCTTCGTCAATGACAATCAGCCCTTTCAACGGCGACAGAGTTGCCATTGGACTAGACATCGCAGAAGCCACAGCAGGATCTTCCAGATCGAAGTAGTTCGAGTCAGTGCTTGAAACAATCTGCCTGGCCAACGTCGTTTTACCGCATTGCCGCGGACCGATTAATGCGACAATTGGACTACGCCTAAGCCCCTCCCTAACCCGCTGAATGTATATACCTCTCTCTATCATGGTTGAAATATGCCAAACATCTTTGAGTATTTCAAGTTGTTATTTTCAAAACTCCCACCTTAAACTCGGGAGGGCGAACGTCCTCGTGAGCCGTCTCTGGTTCCTATAGCCACCGTTTTGATACCGGCTCGTCTGGTCATGTCATTCGACATGATAAATGCCTCGCCCTCCCTCGTGTAGCACAAGTAACTGGATGGCAAATGATTGGGCGTGACTACTGCCGAGCCGTGTTTATAAATTGCAACAGAATAGTCTTATGCTAGTGCCTTTGGGGATACTCCGGTATTAAATGTTCGGGATAGTCCAACGTGCCTTTAACATTGACAGCAATGATGTGCTGTGGCTGTAATAGCTTTATGCCTGAAAAAAAAGAATTCGCCAATATTTCAGATTCGCAGAAAGCGGCATTGCGCCTATTGACTGAAAGATGTCCGCGACTCAAAACGCTATGTTACTGGGCCGGAAGCGCCGCGCTTGCAATCGAAGAATTGCATCATCGCGCTTCTTTCGACCTTGATTTTCATACCCGTAAAGCGCTGGTTAACGTCAAGCCTGTTCTGGCGGAAATACAACAGGCTTTTCCCGGAGCATTTAAAGTTATACAAGCCCCGGATGAGTTCGGATCAGGATTTCAGGGCATACTGACCATTGCGGACGGGGTGCCTGTTACCATAGAGGTCTTGTCTAATTATGAAGATGTGAATGATAACGATTTGGTTCCTTCAGTTACCGCACCGGGAATCAGCAGAGTTTCACTAAAGCGTTATGTGGAGGATAAAATACAATGCGTTGCCGAACGCGCGGAAGCACGGGACCTTAGCGACATTTCCGCTGTATTACGGATGCACCCCAATATGCAGGATTTTATAATTACGTGCATTAAGCAGCAGGATGCACTGCTTATGGCGGAGCGCCTGTTGTCATGGAGCGATGAGCAGATTGACGACGATCTGGCAGCATATGACGATGTAAACCCGGCAGATGCCCGACAGGCAAGAGACCTGTTACTTAAATGGCTGAAGGCGACCGCACACGAGGAACAGACTAATTGAAGATAACTTATAATTATGCTTCCAGCATCGGCACATTGGAGTGCCTGACCCCCTCCGGGGAGAAGGTTATTATACCTGTCGTGCCAGGCATACTAAAACATCCGGCACCGGAAATGCTGCCGACGCTGCTGGCCAAGCCTGATGTAGTCTACAAATATTCTATTGCCGCGCTCCAGAAGGCGGCATGGCCGATTCTGAGATTGTTTCCTGACAAATGGCTGCGGCAATGTATCCCTGCGGCGAGGCTACCCCCCGGCAGAGAAAAAGCTTTGCTGTTTTTGCTGTCAAGTTGAACGCGATCGAACTCATCAGCAATCAGAACAAGGCGTTCACAGCCACGATAAAATTACGGCCGGCTTCATTCACCCCTGAACCATGGATACGGTAGTTTTCACCGTGTTTAGAGTAAGCGCAGCTCTCCGCTTTAATACCGCCATTCATCCAGCCAACAGCCGGTCATTTTGCCGTCAATGACATCCAGTGGAAGCCAGACATAACGGGAATCACCGAGATCCCGCTGATGCCAGCGGTCACCCATATAGATCACGGTGCCGTCATGTTCAAACACATACGTCGGCTGCGAACGGAAACTGTACTGACTGCCCTCCCCCATAAACACCTCGCCCCGGTCTTCCCATGGGCCGGCCAGTGACGGTGCCGTCGCATAGCGCGTGGGATTCGGCGACCAGCCGGACTTGCCGGATGTAATCAGATAGTAGCGCCCGCTTTTTTTCAAGATAGCCGGGGCTTCACGCTTCTGCCCCGCGTATGTCGCCGCCACCTGCTCTTCAACATTCAGATAGTCCTGCGTAAGGCGGTGAATAAAGGTGGTTTCGACGCCGCCGCTGGAGACGATCAGATAACCTGTGCCGTCTTCTTCGTAAAGCGCAAAATCGCCAAACCGCTGCCCGGCAGGCTGAAAACTGTCGACAATCTCGAAAGGGCCCGCCGGGTCTTCCGCCGTTGCCACAATCACACGGCCCCACTGATAGGACGCATTCTCGCTTTTCACCCACAGCACGTACTTGCCGGTCTTTGCATTGAAAAGCACCTTCGGCCGCTCAAGTACATTCGAAGGATGCAGCGGCGAGTTCGGCTTGTCCGGCTCAGCCGGCAAAA
>PXDI01000382.1 GCA_003565095.1 PVC group bacterium
AGCCGCGACCCCGATGCACAGCATGAACGCCAGGACCGTTCTGAAGCGTGCCGGGCTCGTCAGAAAACTTGGCATCACCCGCCTCCCGGTCCGGTCTCCGGGTCTTCCCGTAGTTCCAGAACGACCTCGTCACCGGATCGCAGCGGCACTTCGGTGCGCCGGGTCTGGAATCCTTGCGCCTGCACGGTGAGCTGGTAGCTGGGAGCCGCCAGATTGGCAAAATTGAAATACCCCTCCAGGTCGGTCAGGGTCTGGCGCCGCGAGGTGCTGCGGACATCGGGAAACTCCTGCTGCCATTGGGCGATGACCGTGGCGCGCGGAACGGGCTCGCCGTGTTGATCAACCACGCGTCCCAGCAGCCAGTTTTTCCCCCAGTCCAGGGGGATCTGTACGGCCCGCTCCTCGCCCGGCGAGAGCACGATGCCGGAAGCGCTCAGCGAAGGGCTCGAGCGTGTGCCCAGGCGGATGGTGCCGGCCGGCACCGGGATCGGGTCGAAATACCCCTGCCGGTCGGTTTGAATGGCAATGTCCTGATGGTTCGGTACGTCGGTGTTGCTCAGCCAGATCGTCAGGTCGGCTACCGGCCGGCCCTCAAGGTCGAGCAGCATGCCCGACAGTTCGGCCTCGCCGCTGGAATCCAGCTCGACCTCGTGGATCGCGCCGTCCGGCCCGACGGGGAAAAAGTCCGACAGATAGCGCTTGTAGCTCTCGTCGCCGGGATCGACCCGAACCCGGTAACGGGGCCCGATTTCGACGTCCTCGAAAGCGAACTCGCCCTGCTCGTTGCTCACCGTCGAGTGGAAGGCCCGGGGCTGCTGGGACGAGAGGTTGACTCGGGCGCCGATGACCGCCTCGCCATGGGGGCCGCTGACCCAGCCCATGACCGGAACCCTCTCGTGCTCGGCGTCCATTTCGATGTCCACCCTGACCGGGGTGAACAGGTCGGCGGAATCGGTGGCGACGCGCTTGCGCACATCGCGAAAGTCGGCGTGGGTGAAGTCCAGCACGGGCTGCGAGCCGGCCCGCGTCAGCTCCGCGAAGATCACGTAAGTCCCGGCCTCGTCGGTGGTCTGCTGATCCCGACTGCCGAGTACGCGGACCAGGGCGTCGGCCACCGGCTGCCCATTGAAATCCACCACCCGGCCGTAGATCTCGATGCGGCCCTTGCGCTGCAGGTGAAGATCGGCGGCCTCGACGCCGGCCATGACCGAACTGCGGGTGCCATGGTGCCGATCGCTTTCGATGACCGACAAAACGTATTCCCCGGTCTCGAGCTGATCGATCTGAAACATGCCGAGTTCATCGGTCGTGACCGAACGGCCGGCGCCCCGCAGCCGGACCACGATGCCCGGAAGCGGGGTTCCCGCATCGTCGAACACGGTGCCGGCAATTGATAGCCCGTCTTCGTCGTTCTCGTTGTCCGGGTCTGCATCTTCTGGACGGGCCCGGTCGGCCAGAGAGCGTTCTCCGGCAGTCGCTGCTTCGGGTGGGTCCGAGGCCGGTTCCGACCTGCGAGATGCGGTTGCTGGTTCGGCCGGTACGGATCTGGACGCCGAAGAACGGCCAGGCTCGGCCTGATCAGGGGCCGTCTCGGATGGCTCTGCAGCCAGCCGGGCGTCGCTGTCGCGTTCTGCGTCGGGCTGCAATAGCCCCAGCCAGGAGGTGGGCTCGGTCAGGCGAAACGAATCGGGCTTGTGCGGCCCAGGGAGCAAGAGCGCCAGGAGCAGCACGCTGGCGACGAGCAAAAGCAGGGCCCGCCCTTTCGAGCGTGGTTTTCCTTGGGCCTTGTCCTGATCGGGATTCCGAATGCTCATTGTCTTCCTCTGCCTCCCACTGACCGCCCGGGCCATCACGGTCGCGACCGGATGGCTGCGGGATGCCATGTCTGCCTTTACCCCCTTGCGGTCGCGAGGAATCTCTGCACCAGCGTATAACCAATCGATGTCTCAATTCAAGTTCTGAAGTGTGTGAGCAAGCGCAGCTTTTTGCCCGGGAGAAGCATGTTCTCTCGATATTTTCCGGGCGCAGCGTCCGCTCAGGACCCGGGCCATGCCGATTCCATAGATAATGCGTCGATGGACGATCACACCAATCAGCCTTTTCCCAGCGCCGTCGGCAAGGTTTCGACCACGGTCTATCCCTCCGGCACCCTCAACATGCTCTCGCGCGAGGAAGTCGCGCGCCTGTCGGACGCCAGCGAGGAGGTCGGCGAGGTCTTGCGCCAGTGCGCGCTGGCCGTGCTCAACTCCGGCGAGCAGGGTGACGACGCCGAGTCGATGCTGCGGGCCTTCGAGGACTTCCGCATCCAGGTCCACCAGGTCAACCGCGGCATGCGGATCGACCTGGAAAACGCCCCGGCCTGCGCCTTCGTCGACGGAAAGATGATCAAGGGCATCCGCGAGCTGCTGTCGGCCGTGGTGCGCGACATCGTCTACTTCCACACCGAGATCGGACCGAACCCCTATTTCGATCTGGATGAGCCCGAAGGCATCACCAACCCCGTGTTCGAAATCCTGCGCAAGATGAAAGCGATGCGCCAGATTGAGGCGGCCGAGCTTATGATGAACGCGAACAATTACTCGCCGGCTTACATCTCGGCGATCCTTGCCGGAACGCCCCAAGCACAGCTGGTGGACACCAAGAAGCCCAAGAAGATGAAGGGCATCACCCCCGAGGCCATGGCCCGCATGGAGCG
>PXDI01000073.1 GCA_003565095.1 PVC group bacterium
CAGGGCGGCAATCTTTCGGCGGGTGAGAAGCAGTTGCTGGCAATGGCGCGGGCGCTGGCACAGGAGCCGGAGCTGGTGCTGGTGCTGGATGAAGCCACCGCCAATATTGACACGCAGACCGAAAAGCTGGTGCAGGAGGCGTTGCAGCGGATTATGAAGGAGCGCACTTCAATTGTTATCGCCCATCGTTTGTCGACCATCCGTGACGCCGACCGCATTATTGTCATGCAGCAGGGGCGCATTACCGCGCAAGGGTCGCATCAGCAGTTGCTGGCAAGCGATCCGTATTACCGCCATCTGGTGGCGCTGTTGAATATTGAGGGATAGAATGCGGGGGATAGGGTTACAAGGTTGCAAGGTTACAACGGACAGAGGGGATACGGGATACGGGATGCGGGGGAAGAAGACCGCAGACTGCAGACTGCAGACCGTAGACCCCGCTTCGCTCTTCGAGCTACGAAGGGCAGGCAAAGGACAGATGGGACAAGATTAATCAGCAGACTGAAGCCTGAAGACCAATAAAGAAGAGAGAAGAACATGAAAAAAAAGATAGAACGGGCGGAGTTTGGCCGGGTGCTGGATCCGGAATTTGCAACAGAATATGACCGTCATTTCACCGGTAATGACGGTCTGAGTGCTAAGCGGCGTTTGCGTTATGCCGATTTTAATAATTGCGTGGGAAAATTGGAAAACGACGCACTGGTGCTGGACTTGCAGCGGGATGGCGCATCGCTTGAGTGTGTTCCGCAGGCACTGGGCTTGCCTAACGATTGGGAACTCTATGAAAAACTGCGCGTAACGGTGGAAGCCGGGGCGCATGATTTGAAGGTGCATTTGAACGTGTTCGGCCGCGGGGGGCGCCTGCGCATCGCGGAAGATGTTCCGGCCGGAATGGAACACACGCTGGAGTTGCATCTTGGACCGTTATCGCTTGTCAACCAATCACGCGACCCGTCCTTGCCGCTGTATGTCTGCGAAACACTGCGCCTGCTGGTGCAGTGGGGTGACTCATGGCCCAGCGAGGCGGCGCTGCATATTTCAGATGACATCTGGCCCGCCACCGTAAACAATCCGCCGACGGTATTGACTATCAAGACCATTGAACTGGTTCCTTATGATGGCAAACGAGATGTCGTGGTAATTGACCGCTATGGCCAGCAGAAAAATACCGGAGTGGCCGATCGGATTCGATGCGATCAGGATTTTATTGATGAGCGTGATACCGAGTCGGAGGAGTTGAAAAAAATGTCTCCGCCAGCACGTTGGAACAAATTTGGCAGTCTGTCGGATGACCCAGCGTTTGAAGCAACGGGGTTCTTTCGTGTCGATCAAGATGCTGGCGGTCGCTGGTGGTATGTTGATCCGGAAGGACAGCCGCACTGGGCAATCGGATTCTGCGGAGTGCGCACGGCTGATCCGATGCTGATCGAGGGCAAGGAGCAGCTTTTCGAGGAATTGCCGGAGCGTGACGGGCCATATGCCGCGGCCTATGAACCATTGATCCGTCCCGGTTCCGACGGCCGCCGCAAGTTCATGCCGGGAATTTCTTTCTATGGCTGGAACATTCTGCGCAAATACGGCAGTCGTGAGGCCTGGGCTGAACGTGTGCTGGAGCGCTTTCGCGTCTGGGGCGTGAATTCAATCGGTAACTGGTCAACGGATCTGATGGTTGAACAGCACACAATCCCGCATACCCGCGCTCTGATGGCGCGATTGGACGATGCCCCTAAGGTCGCCAAACGTATCGGCGATGCCTTTACCACAAAATGGGCCGATGAATTTGACCGGGCCATGAAAAAAGAGGCCGCACCGCACAAGGACAACCCGTGGCTGCTGGGGTACTTTGTCGATAACGAAATGCCATGGGGCGGTTTATATAAAGGCGGCATTTTTGACTGCGATGACGATTCGCCGCTACGTGATGCGTTTGTCAAACTCGCGGCTGAGCGCTACAATGATGTGCGGGACTTCAATAAAGTGTTTGTCACTGAATTTCCTGACTGGGATGCGGTACGGAGGATCCGTCCTGACCAGGTTCCGCAGGATGGTGACGGCGTTGAACTGATGCACGATTTGGCCGGGATTTTTGCCGAGCGTTATTTTTCGGAAGTACGGCGTATTCTTAAGAAGCATGACCCCAATCACATGTACCTTGGTGCGCGGTTTGTGCGTGGCATGCCTGACCGCCGGATAGTCGAGGCCGCCGGACGGCATTGTGATGTGATGAGTGTGAATTGTTACAGCCTCTGGCCGCATGAGGACCAGTTCGGCACATGGTACCGTACCGGTGGCAGGCCGATCCAGCTTGGGGAATACGCGCTGCCGATCGAGAGTGCCGGTACCCTGGCGCCGCCATATCCGACATTTCCGCTCGATTTGACCGGTCAACTGTTTCGCGAGATGGGCGAAAAGTGGGCCAGGCAGCCATGGTCGCTTGGCTTTCACTGGTACACACACCAGGCTGCTGTCGGTAAAATCGACCGTCCACGCCAACCGATGGTAGATAACCTGCGCTATATCGCCGCCAATGCCGGAACCTGGCATCGGGGATTATGAAAAAAGCTTGCAATAAATGAACCATTAAGCAAAGGTCATAACATAATTTTGTACGGTTTTTCATACCGTAGTAACAAATGGTGGTTTGTTATGATACGCCCTAAATTGCATAAGTCATTGAGGGGGGGGGGCTTAC
>PXDI01000236.1 GCA_003565095.1 PVC group bacterium
CCGGCCGGCGGCATGCCGTATTCCAGCGCCGTCAGAAAATCTTCATCCAGTTTTGAATGGTCGTGCTCCGCCTGGCGCAACAGTTTTTCGCGCTGCTGCTGCGGATTGTTCAGCTCGGTATAAGCGGGCGCCACCTCCTGTCCACCGATCACCAGTTCAAAAACATCCGCGCAGCTTTCATCATCGGCACAGGTTTGCGCCAACGGAATCAGTACCGCCGGCAGCCGCGTCACAAATGTCGGCGGCAGCAGGGTTTTCTCGATGAGTTTCTCGTAAATCTCATGCGTGATAAGCTGATGATCCCAGTCCCCGGGGATGTCCAGGCCTTCGGCAAGCGCTTTCTCGCGCGCTTTTTCCAGCGGCAGCTCATACCAGTCGCCCCCCATGCGTTCAACAATCAGTTCACGATATGTAACCTCGCGCCACGGCGTGCTGAGATCAACCGGATAATCGGCACTGCCAACCTGAAACGTTCCGAACACCTCTTCAGCCACAGCCAGAATCAGTCCCTGGATTAACTCCTTCATACTGTCAACGTTGCCGTAAGCCTCATAGATTTCCAGCATCGTGAACTCGGGATTGTGTGTGCGGTCGAGGCCTTCATTCCTGAAATTTCTGTTCAATTCGAATACTTTGTCAAAGCCGCCGACCAGCAAGCGTTTCAAATACAGCTCCGGGGCGATCCGCAAGTACATATCGGTACCCAGCGCGGTGTAATGCGTAATGAAAGGACGCGCGGCCGCCCCGCCGGGAATGGCCTGCATCATCGGTGTCTCAACCTCCTGGAAATCGCGCTGCTCAAGATAGCGGCGAATAACACTGACGGCCCGGATGCGGCGATTAAACAGTTCGCGCACTTCCGCATTTGAAACCAGATCAAGATAGCGGCGGCGGTAACGCGTATCGACATCCTTCAATCCGTGCCATTTTTCCGGCAGCGGTTGCAACGCCTTGGCCAGCATTGTCCAGGCCGTGATTTTAATCGTCTGCTCACCGGTGCGCGTTACAAACAGTTCCCCCTCCACCCCGATGTGGTCACCGGTATCCAGCAGCTTGAAGGCTTCAAAAGCTTCTTCACCGAGCGCATTGCGCTGGACATAAATCTGAAAGCGGTCCCGCCCGTCAAACAGGTCGGCAAAAACACTTTTCCCCATATTGCGGATGGTTTTCAAGCGTCCGGCCGCGCGAACAGCCGCCCCTTCGCTGAACCCGGTACGAATCTGCGCCAGGTTGCCGGTTCTGTCAAAACGCCCGCCAAAAGCCGCAATTCCGGCTTCTTCCAGTGCCGCCATGTTCGCCAGCCGCTGCTCGCGGTATTCATTATTCTCTTCGATACTCATAATCCCTGTTCTTTCAACGTTGCCGGTTTATGGTTGCAATCCCAACTCTGATCAACTAAAAATATTGCCGTACTTAGCGGGAAACTATAACCGCTGGTTGCTCAAAAACAAGCATAAGCGAAACAGGGGAGAATACCAATGGGAAGAAAGTGGCGTTTTGGAATGGTTGGCGGCGGCAAGGATGCTTTCATCGGGCAGGTCCACCGCATCGCCGCACAGATGGACGGACAGGCCGAACTGGTCTGCGGAGCTTTCAGCAGCACTAAGCAACGCTCGTTTGAAAGCGGAGCAGAACTTGGCCTGACCGGCGAGCGCGTCTACGGTACCTACCGCGAGATGATGCGCAAGGAAGCCGCGCTAAGTGATGAGCTTAAACCGGATTTCATCGCAATTGTCACCCCCAATAATATGCATTACCCGGTCTCTATGGCCGCGCTCGAAGCCGGCTTTCATATTGTCTGCGACAAGCCTTTAAGCCGCTCACTGGACGAAGCGGTAAATCTTGAAAAGAAGATCCGTCAATGCAAGCGTCTTTTCTGTCTGACTCACAATTACACCGGTTATCCGATGGTTAAACAGGCACGGGCGATGGTTGCCGACGGAACAATCGGGCGCATCCGGCGGGTGGTGGTTGAATATCCGCAGGGGTGGCTGGCACAGCGCCTTGAGACCAAGGGGCAGAAGCAGGCGACATGGCGCACCGATCCAAAGCGTGCCGGCGGAAGCTGCTGCATGGGGGATATCGGGACGCATTGCGCCAATCTGGCGGAATACATCACCGGCTTGCATATCGACGAGCTATGTGCCGATCTGGCCACTTTTGTGAAAGGCCGACCGCTGGATGATGACGGCAGTGTGCTGCTGCGCTTTAATAATGGAGCACGCGGGGTACTGTGGGCCAGCCAGATTGCGGTCGGCAAGGAAAACGGTCTGAATATCAGGATTTTCGGAGAAAAAGGCGGACTTGAATGGCGTCAGGAGGAACCCAACACCCTGCTTGTTCATCACCTGGACCGGGCGACGGAGATATTCCGAACCGGCACCGGTTTTGCCGGACCGGAAGCCGCCGCAGTCACACGCCTGCCGGCCGGGCATCCCGAAGGCTATCTTGAGGCATTCGCCAATATTTATCGCAGCTTTTTCCAGGCACTGGAGGCCGTCGCCGGCGAAGGCAAGCTGAAGGAAAACGACTATGACTACCCCAACATTCACGACGGGGTTCGCGGAATGCGTTTTCTTGAAGCCGTCGTCCGCGCAAACAGCGCTCCGGAAAAATGGTTAAAAATCGACGCATAATGGAGTTATGCAAAGTTGGGGCTACGAGGTACGGGATGCGGGATGCGGGAGAGACTGCAGACCACAGACTGCAGACTGCAGACCTGAAAATCTTTGTCGCGAGCTTTGTCGCGAGCTTTGTCGAAATGAAGCGGAAGGGAGACTGAAGACCGGGGATACGGGATGCGGGATGCGGAATGCGGGAGAGACTGCAGACCACAGACTGCAGACTGCAGACCTGAAAATCTTTGTCGCGAACTTTGTCGCGAGCTTTGTCGACATGAAGCGGAAGGGTGACTGAAGACTGGGATGCGGGACAATTTGTGATGCACAATAAAAAGGAGAGATAGCAATGGCCAGACCGATTACACTATTTACGGGGCAATGGGCGGATATGCCGCTGAAAGAACTGGCACCAAAAGCGCGCGAATGGGGCTATGACGGACTTGAACTGGCCTGCTGGGGGGATCATCTGGATGTTGAGCAGGCCGCCCGCAGCAAAACCTATGTACGCGAAAAACTTGAACTGCTGGCGGATAACGGGCTTGAGGTCCATGCCATCAGCAATCATCTGGCCGGACAGCTTGTCTGCGACCCGAACGACGACGCTCGTTCGGACATGTTTGCGCCGAATAACTGCCGCGGGAATGCCGAGGCAAAGCGCAAATGGGCAGTTAAAGCCATGAAAAACACTGCCCGCGCGGCGGCCAACATGGGCATCAAGGTTGTTAACGGTTTCACCGGATCGCCGGTCTGGCATATGATTTACAGTTTTCCGCCGGTTTCCGACAGCATGCTCGATAAAGGGTTTGAACGTTTTGCAAAATTATGGAACCCCATTTTCGATGTCTTCGATAAGGAAGGTGTCCGTTTTGCACTTGAGGTGCATCCAACCGAAATCGCTTTCGACATTGTTACCGCCCGCCGCGCGCTGGCGGCGGTTAATAAGCGCAAGGCTTTCGGTTTTAATTTTGACCCCAGCCACCTGCACTGGCAGATGGTCAGTCCGGTTAAATTTTTGCAGGCATTCCCCGACCGCATATACCATGTGCATATGAAGGATGCCGCGCTGACGCTCGATGGCGAAAGCGGCATTCTTTCATCACACCTGAATTTCGGCCAACCGGGACGCGGCTGGGATTTCCGCAGTCTTGGCCGCGGTGGAATTGATTTTGAAGAGATCATCCGCACCTTGAACCAGCTCGGCTACACCGGTCCGCTGTCGGTGGAATGGGAAGACGCCGCAATGGACCGCGAATTCGGCGCGGCAGAGGCATGTGATTTTCTCAAGGCGCTGCAATTTCCGTCATCCGACCGCGTCTTTGATGAGGCATTCGGCGATTGATGAACAAAACAGTTACTCGCTGTTTGGCGGCAATGCTGCTGATGCTGAGCGTGCTGCCGGCATTCGGACAGCGTGAACGCGCGCCGGTGCTGCGCCCCGGGCCCGCCCGCCGCCTGCCCGCCGCGGGCATCGAAATGCCGCTGCCGCGCGACAGTCGCGATGATGTTGTGCCTACTCCGCGGGTTTATACCTATCAGGTAACAAGAGGAACTGAGCAGTTCCGGGCAGAGTTGTACGATCCGCGTGAACTATGGTTTGGCGAACACACCGTCGGACGCTGGAGTGATCCGGCCGGCACCCGTATGACACTGGCCGTCATCGCCCATATGCCACCGGCCGGTTTTGCAAGAGAACATGTCAGTCATGCGGAATATCTGGCGGCAGAGCGCATCCCCGTCAATCTTGCCGGCCAGACCGCACAGAAAACACTTTCAGAATGGACAACTGCATACCAGGGTGCAGCGACATTCGCCCGCGCGCCGGAAATCAGCCTGCGTCAATTCGCCGGACTTTGGCGGCTTGGACAGCCCCATAATCCGCTGTTCATAGGCTATGCATTCCAGTTCAGCCGGATCAGCGCCGGCCAGCGGTTTGCACCGGACAACTGGTTTGTGCTTTTACTGGAACTGGCGCCTGGAACAGATCCGGCCGATGCCGAGCGCGAAATGCTGCGTAATTTCCTGCCGCGGATCAGCGGTTTCCGTCCGGAAGCCGGCGACGCGCTTGAATCCCGTTCGCGCCGTTTTCAGACCGGCAGCGACGACGGACAGCCCGTGGCCACCCTGCGCGAGAGAATTCTTGATTCGCTGCGGCATCAGCAGGACTGGTGGTATGCCGAAACCCGGCATTACCTGATGGTATCGGATGTGGGCACGCGCCATCATGTTATGCTGCGCTCGCTGCAAAGCGAACTGGAGGAGCTGCGCGGCGGTTTTGCAAAGCTTGTGCCGCCGCGTGTGCCGTTTTCCGAAGTCAGTGTTCTGCGCATTTTTGCCGAGGAAGACGACTACGTTCGTTATGTTGGACAGGAACATTCGTGGAGTGCCGGACTATGGATGCCGAACCGGCGTGAGCTGGTGGTGCGGCCGCTGACTTCCGACAGGTCGCGCGATGTCCGTGAACGCATCCGGCGGACAGCTTATCATGAGGCTTTTCATCAGTACCTGTTTTATGCCCTGAACCAGCGCGATGCGGCTCCGTGGTTCAATGAAGGGCATGCAGTCCTTTTCGAGAATGCCGAATTCCGCAACAACCGCCTGACGCTTCAGGAACCCGAACAGCTTGTCGAAACGCTGCTAAAAGCCATCGATGAAGGCCGGATTGACCTCGGGCGGATGATGGAAATGGATTACGCAGGCTTCTACGACAACAGCACCAATCTGCGAGAACTGAACTATGCTCTGGCCTGGGGATTAATCTACTATCTGCACAAAGCCGCGGTTCACGAGAGTCCCAACATCTACAAAGGTTTACTGGAAGCCTATGTCGAGCAGACCATGCAGCATGATATGCGGCAGGCCACACGTCTGACCATGCGCGATATCGGTTACGACCGGCTGCAGAATTCTTTAATCAGCTTCTGGTCCAACCGGAATTTACGTGCCCGCGCACGCCGCAGCGAACCGTTCTGATTATTTCCGGCTGATAATCTTGCCGGCAATGCGGTGCAGCAGGATTTTAAGATTACGGTTTTTCAACGGGCGCAAGGCACTCAATGCGCGGGAACGATATAATTCCAGCATTTCACGGGTCTGCGCCTCCACACCAAGATCTTTGATAATCTGCCGGATATTATTGGCCCCGTCCGTACCACCACGCTGCCAGACCTCGGCGATTTCCTCTTTTGCCGCACCCTGCGCCGCCTGCAAGGCCAGTGCGATAACAATGGAAGGCCGCCCGGACTTAATGTCATCAACATCGCCGTGTTCCGTGAAGTCAGCCAGATCATCCTGTATCTGATATGCAACACCCAGTTCCGAACTGTATTCCGTAAGCACCGCGTGCTCCTCAGGAGTTGCGCCTCCGGCAATCGCCCCGAGCCGCACCACCACCTCAAAAGACGGCGCGGTCTTATAGCGGAAAATTTCCAGCACCTCATCAGGAGCAAGCGGCACCGGCTGCTGCATCCAGCACAATTCAGCCCCCTGCCCCAGACACAGGTCACAATGACCACGGGTGGCAAGTTGCAGCATTTCAACAGTCTGCGGTGCCGCCGCCCCGCACTCGGCTATCAGACGGTAACCGTGACCGTTCAGGTAAAGCCCGGCGGTCAGCGCAACCGGCACACCGACACTTTCATGCACAGTTTCCTCGCCATAACGCCGGTCATCGTCATCCTGGATGTCGTCATATATCAGCGAAGCCTTGTGGATGCATTCAACAGCAATCGCCAGGCATCGCACAAAATCAGGCATCCGGTCAATGCGCCCGCCTTTCAGGGCCGCATATACCGCAGCCACCAGAAACGGGCGGAAACGTTTGCCGTCACGCAAAAGCCACTCCATACCGATCGATTCAGTCCGGGAGGTCCCCGCCCCCAGCACCCGCCTGATCTCATCTTCCGAAAACCAGGTACGCACGTCTTCAATCAATGCCCCCAGATCAATGAACGGATCAACATTCTTTCCGGCCTCAAGATTCATGAACTCACGCACCAGTTGCACCAGCACAGAAGTATCTTCACAGCCCTCTTTCAACAGCGGGATCGCCAGCCCCGGCACGGCCATATTGGCCATGTACGGAAAAGTGCGCTCAAGCGAAGGCATGCAACTGACACCAATCACCGCGTCCACCGCCCCGTTCTCAATCAACTGGCCGACAATGCTGGTACCTTCGGCCACCAGCACGGCATAACCGAGTTTTTCCGCTTCGGTTGAAAGCGCACCGATATTGCATGCACCGCACTGCTCACAGAGCAAACCGTATTCATCAAATTCAGCCTTGCAGTTCTCCGTGGAACGCAGACACGGCGGCAGCATCAGCGTACGGCGGGCAAAGGGGATTGTCGCCACGACATCCCGCCAGATATCATTATTAATCATCACAATCAGAAACTCGATATAGCCGCCGTCCAGTCCGCCGCGCCCGGCCAGCAGGGCCGCCTCAGCAGAAAGCTCATCAAAGGTCAATGGAGCGACCAGCTTACCCGCAGCCACATGGTCGCGTACCATTTCCAGCAAACCGTCCCACTCAACTGCGTCCGGTACAAAAAACTTGCCGCACTTGACTTTGTCAGTACGGATCCGCCCGGCTGTTTCACTAGCTTCTGCTGTCGCCACTGGACTCATGATTTTTCAAACCTTTCCGCCATACGTTTCTGCAATGCCCGTAACTTACGCTGCGCCAGCACATCATGAATGCTCTTTGCGGCCAGCTCGCGCTTCTGCTCTTCCAGTGCCTTTTGCGCATTTAAACGGTCACCGGATTTAACTTCATCACCATTGATCGGACGATCAATCACCTTGGGGAAAATAATGGCAAGCTGTGGACAGATTCTGGCGCAGGCCGGACAGTTGTTTTTGCAGTTGCGCGGACTGGTTACCCGCACCTTGTCCTCATCATCCAAGGAATACACCCCAAATGGACAGAAACTGAGGCACTGCTTGCAGTGGGTGCATTTATCATAATCAATTACCGGAAACCACGGAATCCATTCGCCTTTCTGCTCAAGAGTACTGCGCAACGGATTTTTCTCCGCCGGGGCAGCGGCGGAGCTGCCGCCATCCGCTGCATCATTCTGTAGTTCCGGCGCTGTGTCGCCGGAAAACCGCCCGGCAGCAAATTGACGCAACGCATCCACGACCTCATCAACAGCGGCAGTACGCATATTGATAATTGAGACCCTGCCCATATCGAGCTTGGTCCCGGCCTGCTCAAAGAGCCACTGAATGGCACGGGGATAACAGGCCAGAATCAGGATTCTGTCATACTGCGCCAGTTGTTGCGGCAGCGCATCACGCCCGGCAATCAACTCACAAAGATCTGCCACCGTAAAACAATCCGCCGCCAGTCCGCTGATTGCAGTCAACGCCGCCGCGCGTGTTTCTTCCGGAATAATATCTTTATAGGCGCAATGACAGTACAATATAGCTGTATCTGATTGTTTCATGATCAACTGATTTTCCTGTTTCGTACCTTACAAAAAACTTCTTACTGATCCTGTTATGTAACAGCATGTAACATACCATCAGCGACATCACGGGGTAAATAGTTTATTATTTTCATCTTCACACCCCGGCGGCATTGTGGCATATTTACTGCTTTATTTTCGTGAAAACATTTTGGACGTAAATGAGAGATCGACCGGCAATCTTTATTATCGCACTATGCATCAGCGGATTTATCGCCGCCTGGGTGCTGCTGCAATGGCTGCGCATTGACGGCGGAACGGACGTTGTCAAAAGCGTTCCCGGCATGGATGACCCGCTTGGACGACGCCGCGCATATCAGGAACAACAGGCAACCCGGATCATTCAATTCGGCGCAATCCATCACGTCTTTGATAACACCCCCGCAGACATTCCCGGACGCTGGCCGCATTTCCGCGGTCCGGATTACCGAGGAATCTCGGATCAGGATATCCCGCTGGCGGGAGATTTCGGCCCTAATGGACCGGTTAAACTGTGGGAATTAGTTCTGGGACAAGGTTATGGCGGAGCCGCGGTTTATGACGGCGCGGTATATGTGCTGGACTATATTGATGAACTCGGCGATGTGCTGCGTTGTTTCTCGCTGGAAGACGGATCGGAAATCTGGCGCACCGGCTATCCAATCCGGATTGCCAGCAACCACGGCATCACACGCACGATTCCGACTGTGACAGAAGAGTACGTGCTCACAATCGGTCCGATGGGACATGTTATGTGCGTTGAACGCGAAAGCGGCAAGGTGCTGTGGGGGCTGGATCTGGTGCGTGATTTCGGCACTCGCGACCTGAGCAGCGTCTGGTATGCCGGACAGTGTCCTTTTGTCGACGGCGATACGGCCATTATCGCCCCGGTGGGTACAAATGTACTCATGATGGCGGTAGAATGCGCTACGGGTGATATTCTCTGGACCGTGCCGAATGAACGCGCTTGGCGGATGTCGCACGCATCAATAACCCCGATGACTGTCGATGGGGTCAAAATGTATATCTATCCGGCAGTCGGCGGAGTTGTCGCCGTCGGCGCCGAGGGAGAACACACCGGCAAAATCCTGTGGGAGACCGATGAATGGACGTCATCAGTAGTTATGCCCTCCCCGGTGGTCTTACAAAACGACCGCCTGTTTGTCACGTCAGGTTACGGCGGCGGTTCGGCCATTTTCAAAATAACACGCAATGCCGACGGAGAGTTCTCGGTCGAGGCGGAATATAACTACGGGTCACGGCGCTTAATGCGTGAGGGCTTTTCGACCTATATGCAGACCGCCATCTACCATGAAGGGCATCTGTTCGGTCTGCAGCTAAATGACGCGCGCAACCACCGTACGGAGTTTGTCTGCGTCAACCCCGAAGTAACCGGCGGCGAGTTTGTCTGGAACAGTGGTCCCGAAACCGATTTCACCGCACCGCGCCGGCGTGAAGCATGGGGACCGTATATTCTGGCCGACAATAAGTTTTATGTAATGGGTGATACCAGCCTGCTGGTGGTTTTTGAGGCAACCACAGCGGAATCCCGTAAACTGGGGGAATGGCAGTTGCTCGAAGACGGTTATGAGGCGTGGGGGCCATTGGTAATCAGCGGCGGACGTCTGATTATGCGGGATCTGAACCGCTTGATTTGTTATGACATCCGCAAGGAGACATACGAATGAGAAAACCGCTCCAGGATAAACTTGTTTTTGGCGTCACGCTCGTGCTGGCCTGCATTGCGGCATATGTACTGCTGTCGGCGGTCCGGCGTCCGGCGCGTGACAGCCTTGGTCGCAGTTTTGAATTCCGTATGGACGACTTTATGCAGGTTGACCCGGCAATGATTGTCTGCGAGGAAACCGGGTTCATCCCCGTCCCGCAAACCGCTCCGGTCGACTTTGCCGTTGATGCAGGCGGACGACTATATATTGTCTGCGAAAACAGTGTGGTTATTCTTGAAGCCGATGGCAGTCCGCTGCACACGTTTGCAGTGAAAGGACCGGTGAGCTGCGTTGCTGTTGATGAAGACCGCATCTATCTGGGCGCAGGTAACATCATTTCAGTGTATAATGCCAACGGCGAGCTGCTTGAAGAATTTGCCGGGCCGGGCGGGAACTTCCGTGCCGCCGGAATCCTGCCGCATGACATGTTTATATACGCTACCTGTGCGGAAAACATTAACCTCTACCAGCTTGACCGCAGCGGCAACCTGATGCGGCAGATTGATGATCTGGTGCTCTTTTCAATACCGCGCATCAGTATGGCAATGGATCCACACGGTTATCTGTGGGTGGCCAGCCCGGGGGAACGCCAGTTGCGTAAATATAATGAAGAATTCGAATTAATTGATTCATGGACCCGCATCGGCCGCACAATCGATGGGTTTTCCGGCTGCTGCAATCCAACCGACATTGCCATTCGCAAAGACGGGACAATCGTCACCACCGAAAAGAATATTGTGCGGGTGAAGCTGATGAATCAGGCCGGTGAAGTAACCGGCGTAGTAGCCGCACCGGATAAGTTCAACCAGCAGATCAATCATCTGGCGGTAGTGGTTGACAACCATGACCGGATATTGGTGCTCGACCCACATTTACGCGGAATCAGGATTTTCGAAGACAAATAAGAAAAAAGTTTACAAGGATGAAGCGTCCGCTGAGTTTACTCGGCGGACAAGAGAATTGAGAAAAACGAAAGTGTTGGAAAACAGAATCGAGCCCGGTTTGAGCAAGAATAGAGCAAAGCGCTTTTGCTTGCTCTATCAGGGCGCGTTTGTTGATCTTGGATTTGCGCCGGCAGACCGGATTATTCCGTTCGCCGAGCAAGCTCAGCGAACGGCGGCGTTAACCGGCGTCACGAGGTCATGAAGTTATGGAGTCAAAATGAAAAGCAACGGACAGGATAAACTGGAGCGGCGTGAGTTTTTACGTTCGCTGGGCCGTTGGGCGACGGGCGGAACAATGGCGTTGATGTCTGTTACGTTTGCAAAACGCCGTCAAAGACTTGCCGCCGACAATTGCATTAACAAGAGCATTTGCTGTGATTGCTCCCGTTTCAGCGGCTGCCGGCTGCCCGCGGCCATCTCGGCAAAACAGGCGCAAAAGAATGTCCAGCAAGGCGGTATGACCAATGGCTGAACAAGAAACAAAAGACAATCAAAAACAGGAACGGCGCGAGTTTTTGAAAAACGCGCTGGGCTGCGTTGCCGCAATGAGTGTGGCCGGGGTCTCCGGTGCCGCGGCGATGCGCGCCAGGAAAGATGACTATGTCTGGCAGATTGATCCTGAAAAATGCACCATGTGCGGCCGGTGCGCCACACACTGCGTGCTTTATCCCTCTGCCGTGAAATGTGTTCACTCCTACGCGATGTGCTGGTATTGCGACCTGTGCGGAGGATATCACCAGCCATACACGCAGGACACCGATACCGCCGCGGAACACCAGCTCTGCCCCACTTCGGCAATTAACCGTACCTTTATCGAAAACCCTTTTTACAAGTATGATATTAATGAAGACAAGTGTATCGGCTGCGGTTTGTGCGTCAAGGGCTGTCAGGCATTCGGTAACGGTTCGTTATATTTGCAGGTGCGCCATAACCTGTGCGTGGACTGCAATGAATGTGCAATTGCCGTGGCATGCCCGTCGGATGCTTTTGTGCGTGTGCCCGCATCCGAACCGTATCTTCTGAAGAAAGTCAAGAAAACGTGATGACGAGGTGCGGGATGCGGAATGCGGGAGAGACTGCAGACCTGAAAATCTTTGTCGCGAGCTTTGTCGCGAGCTTTGTCGAAATGAAGCGGAAAGGAGACTGAAGACCGGGGATACGAGATGCGGGATGCGGAATGCGGGAGAGACTGCAGACCACAGACTGCAGACTGCAGACCTGAAAATCTTTGTCGCGAGCTTTGTCGCGAGCTTTGTCGAAATGAAGCGCAAGGGCGACTGAAGA
>PXDI01000214.1 GCA_003565095.1 PVC group bacterium
AAGTTCTGCGCACAGATTCCATGGATACAAAACGCGTTATGCTGATATGCAGTCTGCCGCTGAATGAAATACTTACTGACTTCCATGACATGATGAAGAGCGCTACCCGCGGATATGCTTCAATGGATTATGAATTGGCCGGCTATCAAGAATCGGATATTGTCAAATTAGATATATTGCTGAATGCCGAACCGGTTGATGCTTTTTCATCGCTGGTTCACCGTTCACGTGCAGTTGTACGCGGGCGACAGATATGTAAGGCGCTCAAAGAGGAGATTCCCCCGCATATGTTTGCGGTTCCCGTGCAGGCGGCTTTGAACCGTTCGGTTATCGCACGTGAGACAATCCGGGCCTTCCGCAAAGATGTGACAGCAAAACTATACGGCGGCGATATTACCCGCAAGCGCAAGGTGCTTGAGAAGCAGAAGGAAGGCAAAAAGCGGATGAAGCAGTTCGGGCAGGTGCATGTGCCGCAGAAAGCCTTTGTGGCGGTTCTGAAAGGGGATTCATAATGCGGCGCAATATTGATGCGGGCAGGGGAGGGCTGCAAAATACTTTAAACCGTTTTTTCGGCCGACGCAGATATTTCAAGCAGGCTCAGGAGCTGCTCAGGCATTCGCGCTATACCCGGCAGATGCGTGAAGATATCATGCCGGCTACTCAACTGCAGCAGTTGCGTCAAGCCGAAAGCAGGCTTTTAGAAGCCTTGTCATGCCGCGATACGGCACGGGTTGAACATGCTTTGCATGAACTGGATAATATGCTCGTCCGGATTGTTCCGCACGGTAAATACGAATGGCTGCGTGAAAACTTTGAAGTATTCGTGGTTGCGGTTGCCGTAGCAATGGGGTTGCGGGCTTATATTATTCAACCTTTCAAAATTCCAACAGGATCAATGCAGCCGACTTTATACGGCATTCACACTGATGCCGGGGCCGCGCGCACATGGACAGACAACCCGCCTGTAAGCTGGATGAAATGGCTGATTACCGGCGAGAGCTACCGTACGGTTACGGCCGGTGAGAGCGGGGTGCTCGGGGCACCCAGGGTGTTTGAGCATGATCCCGCTAATATCGTAATGTACATTGGCCGCCATCCACATCGTATTCCGCGTGACTCAAGGCCGAATTATATGCCGGGAGAATATGTGCGCAAAGGAGATGTTCTTTGGTCCGGACGGGTATGGGCCGGTGACCATGTTTTTGTTGATAAAATACGCTGGAATTTCAGGAGGCCTTACCGGGGACAGGTTGTGGTTTTTACAACCGACTCAATTCCGACGCTGCCGGACGGAACGCACTATATTAAGCGGTTGATCGGCATGCCGGGTGAAGCAATCTCGATTGATCCGCCGAATGTGTTCATTGACGCTGCGCCGCTGCGAGATACCCACGCAGGAATCGAGCGTATAGCAACGCAGCAGGAAGGCTATGCGGGATTTGTTCTGCCGGATGATTCAGACGCAGTGTTGCGCAGCCGGCATGACAGGGTTCACTTACGAGAGACTGAATATTTCACGCTCGGTGACAACACGCAGAACAGTCGCGACAGCCGCTACTGGGGTGCGGTTCCGCAGCGCAACATGGTTGGTCCGGCAATGCTGGTTTACTGGCCGTTCTCATCGCGTTGGGGAACAATTCATTAGTTGAAATTAGCCATAGTACCAGAGCGTTGCACTCCTTAGGTCACGTCGCATAATATATCTTATGTCTACTAACGAATGGCGGCGGGCGCTATATATTGTATTTTTGGATGTTAGCATCCGTAATGATGCCCAATGATAAACAAAGCTGATTATTCAGGTTGCTGTACCTGATAGATCAGTTTCTCGATACGCCCGTCACGCTCAACGTCCAGTACGAAGATGTTTGCTCGATCGGCGACAAATTCCCGGATGAAATGTTCCGCGCGCCGGCGGTTGCTCATCTCGACTGAATTAACCGCACGCACAATATCGTCCTCTTGCAAGCCAACTGCGGCAAAGAAATCGGCTTCGCCTTCGACCATTAGACGGTAACCTTCAATTGCGTTGTCGTCGGTGTAAACGGGCTTCATTGAATCAAAAACAGCAACTAGGCGCGCCGGTTCATCGCGCAGTTCGGCATAGTACTCAAGCAGTCTCTGCCGATCAAAATACCAGCGGTTCTGCGCCACCTGTTTTCCGCCAAAACGGGCAGGGGGCGTCTCTGCTCCGTCAGTTTCATTCAGGCGCGATCCATCCCCCTCCCCTGCCCTGCGTCCTTGAAAAACCAGTCTTAACTCAATCCGGCCCTGCGGGGTAAGCAATGTGGCTGCATCACGTGTTATTCGCTCAACCTTACTGTCTTCGGCAAGTATATCGCCTTCAGAAACGATCACCTGAATACCGGAAGTTGAGTCATCGATTACCGCCCGGCGCTGGTCATCAAGTCCACCATAAACGAGAAAAGTACCGGCCAGGCGGTAGCGTAACGGCAAGCGAGACCGTTCGACCGAATGATGCGGAACAAATACAGCACTCCATTCTCCGGGATATTCATAGCTGAGGGAATCATTCATATCGAATGATTGTGCTGTTAACTGGACCTCCGGGCGGCGTGTGGCAATCAGCTCGTTAATCGACTGATAAAAACCTATGCCGCGGAATAAAGCCAAAGCGGCCGCAACTGCAAGCACCGCAATAACGCGGTTGCCGTAATCAGTAATAACGTGACGAAACGGAATCATAAGCCGGATTCTGTTTTATTTTCGGTCATTTATCTACGCGATCTACCCGGAACGGTACAGCGGAACAAGTCCGTCTGCGTGAGCGGGCCGCTCCCGTCCCCTATTTGATCTTGCTCCGGGCGGGGTTTGCCATGCCCCCTTGATTACTCGCGGGGCGGTGGTCTCTTACACCACCATTTCACCCTTACTCCGGACAAGCCGGAGCGGTATTCTTTCTGTTGCACTTTCCATCCGCAATGCTTACACATTGCGCCTCCCGATTCAGCACCGGGACGCCCTGCCCTGCGGAGTCCGGACTTTCCTCCACGGAAAATAAATTCCGCAGCGACCGATCGTCCCGTTCCGCCACGTCAATCAGAATATAACATCCTGCCGCAGAAATTGCACGAAATCATTAAGTCATCTTTGCGCGTATCATGACTGACTGACGGAGGCAGGCGCATGTGGCATCCGCCGCAAATACTGTCGGTAACCCTGACCAGCGGCGGGAAACGGCGTTCCCGCAGTCTTTCGTACTCCTGCAACCATTCTTCGGTAATTCCTTCAAGCGCTTCCTGGCGTTTCTCTTGCGCCTGATCAAGCCTTGCCTGCATTTGGGCAGCGCGTTCATCTAAACGTTCTGTATCAACCTTGATTTCACGCTCTTTAGCTTCCAATGCCGCTTTTCCTGCCTTGATCCGTTCACGAGCGGCTTCAACTTTTTCCATCACCTCGAGCTCACGGTCTTCCTGGAGACGGATTTTCTGCTGAATCACTTCGATCTCATTTGTCAGCGCTTTAAATGCCTCGTTGGTCTTAATCTCCATCTGCTGCTGACGTAGCTTGGTAATCTGCTGCTTATGGGTCTCAATCTCCAGCTCAACCTGCTTAATGGCGGCCTGCGCAGCCTTTTGAGCTTCCTCTGCCGCGACAAGCTCGGCCTGTTCATCAGCCAGTCTTTTGAGTTCCTCTTTTTTTCTGGCCGGAATGTCCTGGAGTTCCTTTTCCAGTTCGCGAATATCTGTATCAATTTCCTGAACACTCAGCAGCTTTTGTATCTGACTCACTAAAGACCCCTTATGCGATTGGTTGCTCTATCTGTTTACATGTGAGTTGTAAAAATACCCCAGATATGCGGCTTATGTCAACACATCTGCGGTCTATGACTACAACGTCAACAGTTTCAATCCTATCAGAATGCGATTTTTTGTCCGGCGGCGCGTTTTAAACGGTCATTAATGGCAACTCCCAAGCCGTTATCCGGCACCAGTTCTGCATATAGTAGATCATAATTGTCTGCATCAAGTTTACGCAGAAGCGCAAACAAGCGTTGGGCGGATTCTGTCAAATTCCCGTCAGGTGAAAGAATCTCCACCGCGGAAAAACCGTGAGGAACTGTTGTTTTCTGCTTATCGGCCAGCAGTAAAGCACAGCGCCGGCCGTCCGGCGGCGGTGCGGGAACATCCGCTCCGTTCTCAATCAGGAGCAACGGGGTTGCCGGTGAATAATGCCTTTCAAGCATTCCCGGTGCCTGAGGATAATCATCCTTCGATAGCAGGTGCGGGATCATCCGGGGCCGACATCCGCAAGCCTCCTCCAGCATTTCGGGACTGATGCCGCCGGGCCGCAGTATTACGGGCAGACCGGAGTCTTCAAAAGCAACGATTGTTGACTCAATCCCCACACGGCATTTGCCTCCGTCAAGAATCATATCGATATCATTGCCCAGGCTGTCCTGCACATGCTGCGCGCAGGTGGGGCTGATGCAACCGAACCGGTTGGCACTGGGAGCGGCCAGAGGCACACCGCATTTATCGAGCAGTTCTTTTGCCAGCGGATGGTCAGGCATACGCAATGCCACAGTATCCAGACCGGATGTGACGATATCAGGAATCAGTTCGCTGCGCGGTACTACAATTGTCAATGGTCCCGGCCAGCATGTGTCAACCAGTCTGACTGCAGTATCAGGAATATCACGAGCCAGCCGATCCAACCATGCAATATCCGGCAAATGTACTATAAGCGGATCAAAGTGCGGACGTTGTTTTGCGGCGAACACTTTAGCGACAGCGCATGGATCAAGAGCATTGGCGGCCAGTCCGTAAACTGTTTCGGTTGGAAATGCGACAATACCGCCACGGCGCAGAAGATGCGCGGCCTGCTCTGTATTGGTCAACTCCCCTGCCCTGCCGGTTTCATCCAGTATCATGTCCGCAGCATCTGACAGGCAGGCTGCAACGATACGATCACCGTCACCAAGTTCAGCTATATGCCTGATTCCATGACCTGTCAAAAGATAAACACCGCAACCGCCGGCAGCAATCGCCGTTTCAACATCATGCGGATGATCACCTAACACATAAGACCTCTTCAGATCAATCCCGTAGCGCTCAGCGGCCACCTCAAGGTAATATGGCGAAGGCTTCCTGCATTTGCATTCATCAGATTTGTCATGCGGGCAGACAAAAACATCATCGACGGCAATACCTTCGTCTTGTAATACGTTAACAACGTGTTTGTTCACCCGTTGGACATCATGCATTGTGATTGTCCCTTTTGACACACCGGACTGATTTGTTATCAGGAATAAGCGGAACTTTGCATTCAGCCGGCGCAAACTCTCAAAGGTGTCTGAGAAAAAGACAACATCCTCAACACGTGACAAATCACCGCGATCTTCAATAATAGTACCATCGCGATCGAGAAAAACAGCTATATCTGACCTACTCATATCAGGCCGGAAGATAATGCATAAATGATCTGCGCTCAATCCATAAAAGCAAATTTAATTAAAAGCTTGTCATGAGAGCGCTTAAATGCGATGTTTCTGGTCCGTTATTTTCAAGAAGCGGAGTGGCAGGCTAAGGCGAGATAGCTCAGTTGGTAGAGCAGCGGACTGAAAATCCGCGTGTCCCCAGTTCGATTCTGGGTCTCGCCACCAGCCTTCGCTCGCAGCATAGCGGAGAGCGAAGGCTGCCCGCCGTAGCCCAGCCCGTAGGGGTGGCGAAGGAGGGCTACGCATAATCTTTATTTCCGCTGCGAGACTACGCCTGGCAAGCCAGCATTGATCTAACCGGAATTATTTTCAACCACCTGTTCACTGCGTTCACTGAAGCACACAGAGAGCACGGAGGAGGATATCAAATTGCAATGTGGTAAATTACTTAGCATTAATAATGCTCTAAGTCATATTGAAAAAGGTATCTGTCAGTAGGTATGCCCCAGTCCCTTGGGGCATACCAGAGGGGTACCTCAAGGGACTGAGGCACCCTTAACCGGAGACAAGGTAAAAGGCTATTATGCATGATTTAGTCTCTAAAATTAAAAAAGCCGCTGTTGAAAGCGGCTATATTGACTGCGGGATAACGGATGCTGCACCGTTTGAAGAGTACGCAGCGGCACTGCAAAAACGAATCAATGAATTTCCGGATAGTTCCGATCTTTATAAACCGATGTTCAACCGTGTTGATCCCAGGCATTCCGCGCCATGGGTCAATTCAATTATTGTGTGCGTGCATCATTACGGCAAATTCCGGCTTCCCGCAGGAGTAGGCAGGCACATCGGGCGGAACTATCTGGCTGACCGCCGGACTGCGGCTAACCCTGATCATGAGATTCACAAGGCATTTACTGCTAGACTGAAGTCGTTGGGGTTACGGGTGAAACGCGGCGGGGTGCCGGAACGACTGGCGGGAGCGCGTGCCGGAGTAGTATCAATCGGTCGCAATGGTTTTGCCTATCATCGTGAGACCGGTTCGTGGGTCAACATAGAGAGCTGGCGTGTTGATGCCGTCCTGCCTGCCGACACTCCTGCTGATGAGTGTCCGTGCCCTGATGGCTGCCGCGCGTGTATTGATGCATGTCCGACAAAGGCACTGTGCGCCCCGTTTCTTATGCACATGGATCATTGCATTGCACACTTGACCTACAGGGCGCAACGGCCGATAGCAGAGCATCTGTGGCAGGCAATGGGTGAATGGATCTACGGCTGTGACATATGTCAACTGGTATGCCCGTTGAACCATACGCAATGGCGGGACGACCAGCCGATGCCATGGCTGGAGGAGGTCAGCGCCCTGCTAAAACCTGAGGCGCTGGCTGTGATGGATGAGGAAACATACCGCAGAAAGATTTTCCCGCTATTCTGGTATATCCCCGAGGATGATGTGGAGCGCTGGCATGCAAATGCCAGGCGTGCATGTGATCTTTCAACCAGCCGGAGTTGATTCAGGAATGTTTTCCAGCGCTACGCGGGCAGCTTCTTTTTCGGCGGCCTGTTTACTGCTGCCGTTGCCGCGCCCGGCCGGTTGATCGCCGATGACCACCTCAACAACAAAGCGCGCATCATGCGGCGGACCGCTTTGCTCGACAACGCGATACACCGGGACGGTCTTATGCCTGATCTGGGCAATAGTTTGCAGCTCGCCCTTGGGGTTATCGGTCCATTCCGCTGCCGGAAGATTTTTGAGCTGTTCACCGAAAAGATTACCAAAGACCCGGCGGGCATTTCGTAACCCGCCATCAAGATAAACGGCACAAAGCAGCGCCTCAACTGAGTCTGCCAAATTAGACTTGCGGAGCTGACCGCCGGCACGGGCTTCTCCACGCCCGAGGTAGATAAACTCACCAAGCCCGATATTCTCGGCAATTGCGGCCAGATTCGGGCCGCTGGCAATTAAGCTGCGCCATGCAGTCAGCCGGCCTTCATTTGCATCCTCATCCTTTTTGTAAAGCTCATCTGCCAGCATGAAGCCCAGCAGAGCGTCACCGAGAAACTCCATTCGCTGGTTGTCCTCATTGACGTCTTCCTGTTCGTGGCGGTAGGATGGATGCGTTAAAGCGACTATAAGCCTTTGTTTTCTTCGAAAACGATAGCCTAAAAGCCGCTCGACCTGGCGGCAAATATCCCGGTCTGCCTTTTGCATATGGCCTTTTGCTTAAAATATAACTGCTTATTCTGCCGCTGCCGCTTCATGCATACGGCGCTTTACCACATCATATGCAAGTTTCGGCCGACGGTACTCATCAACGGTACCCTTGTTGTTCATTGTGCGTGGGCGGCTGCCCCACCATCCCAAAGTAACCCGGCAATCACAAAACTGCCAGATAATCGCGCCGGAGATATCCGGGTGCTTCAAATACACGCGCAGGCTTTCATCAAGACAATCACACTGATATTCCTCGGTCCATTTTGCCTGTTGGCGCTGCCGGGTCCCGTAAATCGCCCCTGCCCCGAATTCACTCATGATGACAGGTTTACCGCGGGCCGGATTCTTTTTGGAATGCAGCCATTTCAACGCTTCTTTAATTGCCGGTTCCACATTCTGCGGGCCGCCACGATACCATGCGTCATAGCGATTCCATGACACAATATCCACCAGGTCAAGACAAGCGTCCTGCTCGCCTTTGTTGGAAGCGAATGTTACCGGACGCGAGTTGTCACAATCACGCAGCATTTGCAATACCTTGCGGTGTACCGCGCGGCCGGCGCGGCTGATGGAATCGCATTCATTCAAACAGCCCCAGATTACAATACTGGGAAAATTAAAATGCCAATCGACCATCTCGCGGGTACTGGCTTCAATCTGTCTGTCAAAGGCCGGATGATCAAACTTGATTGCACGCGCGTGGGACTCTTCCCATACATACATACCCAGTTCATCACAAAGATCGAGAAACCGCATATCATTGGGATAATGGCAAGTCCGCACCACGTTACATCCCAGATCGCGCATGATTTCAAGGTCGGCAGTCATTGCTTCAACCGGCAGCGCATTCCCGAATTGCGGATGATCTTCATGGCGGTTGTAACCGCGCAAACGCAGCGGTTCTCCGTTCAACAGAATCTTCTTCCCGCGAATTGACATTTCCCTGAAGCCGATCCGCTCCACCAGATCGTCAACAATTTCACCATTTTCAAAAAGCATGGTTTCAAGGTAGTATAAATTGGGGGCCGCATTGTCCCATGCATCAACATTCAGCCCTTTGATTACGCCGCGCAAAACCTTCTCTGCCCCGGCCGCAACTGTCACATTGCCGAAATCCGCACCGCTCTCACCGAGCATAACAACCACCTGGCGTTTCAGGCTCTTTTTGCTCCAGTTTTTCAGGCGCACACTGATATCAAGCTGCCATTTCCCACGCTCACGCCGCGGCACTGCGTGTACACGATCGATATAGACGGCCGGGACATGTTGCAACTCTACGGGGCGGGTTATTCCCCCGTATGAATAATAATCGTTTTCAACATGCAGAGCGGAATGGTCTCCGAAACTGTTGTCGGCTTCAACAACCACTTCATGAATACCGGTTTTCAATCCCGGCACAACCACATCCCATGGCGTAAAGGCATCTTCATGCTGTCCAACCTTTTTGCCATCAATGAAAACAGTTCCGGTATGTGAAACACCACCGAAAACCAGTCGTAATGCCGTTCCTTCGATAGCGGGCACCTCGGTCCGCAGCCATGCTCTGCCCCGGTAGTTTTCCAGCCCCGGCAGCGACTCCCAGGCTGAAGGAACCAGAATAGTTCTGGTGTATTTGCCGGGCAGCCGTCCGCGGTCCACACGCTCGCACTCCGGCACAAAATCCCAGCGCCCATCCAGTGACTCCTGCATTCTAACATCATGCTGCGGAAATAATCTGATCATTTTCGGCCTTTCAACATATCTATTATTTTCTGTTTCTTTTCCAACTCAACTATCAATTCTTCACGCCGTTCGCGTTGACGCTCCACAACATCCTCTGGTGCTTTTGCCGTAAACTTCTCATTTGCAAGTTTAGCATTCACCCTTTGCAGTTCGGCACTCGTCTTATCCTGTTGTTTCTGCATTTTTGCCAGTTCGGCTGCAGCATCCACCACCCCTTCCAAAGGCATATAAACCGCTCCGAGCTTGACCAGGCCGACGGGCATGGCTTGCTTTACCGTCAAACTGTGATCAATTGTAATATCAGCAGCGCGTAAAAGAGCCTTGAGTGATACCAGGTCGTTCTGCAGCATGACAGCAGTACTCTCATCAGTGGCCTTAATCAGATAATTTATCTCGCGTGCCGGCTCAATGCCGTAGTCAGCTCTGAGCATGCGTCCGGATCTGATAAGCTCATGTTTACCGTCAACATAAGCAGCAATTGCTTCATTGAGCCCAAACCGTTTAATAACACCGGCATCCCATGGAACGGGCCAGTCCGCCGCCATAATGGATTCGCTGTCATTCCCGTATCCCATGGCGTGCCAGAGTTCCTCGGTAACAAACGGCATCATCGGGTGCAAAAGCCGCAAGGCAGAATCAAACACAGTATTCATGACTGCGAGAATCTGCCGGCGCCGGGCATCATCACCGTCGCGTAAGTCAGCCTTGGCATATTCCAGATACCAGTCACAATACTGATGCCACACAAACTCGTAGAGCACATGGGCTGCGTCATTGAAACGGTACTTCTCCAGATAGTCATTACAGTCGTGTGCAGCATCCTGCAGCTTGCGCAGAATCTGCCGGTCGTCAGCACTGAGCGCAGCAGGGTCAAGCTGTTCCACTCCGCATTTAACCGCTTCCCCGCCCGCGTTCATCTGCATGAAACGTGCTGCATTCCATAACTTTGTGGCGAAATTCCGGCCGATTTCAAACTTGTCATCTGAAAGAAAAACGTCCTGACCGGTTGCGGTAATCATCATCAGGCTGAAACGCAATGCATCCGCACTGAACTTATCGATGACGGAAATCGGATCGATTGAATTACCGAGGCTTTTGCTCATCTTGCGTCCACGGTCATCACGCACAGTTCCATGAATGTAAACCCGGCTGAAGGGAATATCTCCCATGAATTCATATCCGGCCATAATCATCCGGGCCACCCAGAAGAAGATAATTTCTGATGCAGTTACAAGATCATGGGTTGGATAATAGAATTTCAGATCGCGGTTATCTTCCGGCCAGCCAAATGTGGTAAAAGGCCACAGCCACGAAGAGAACCATGTATCGAGTACATCAGGATCCTGTGTGATATTCCTTGAACCGCAAACGGGGCAGATATCAGGAATCCCGCGAGCGGCCCACTCATGATGGCAGGCATCACAGGTAAAGACCGGAATACGGTGTCCCCACCATATCTGCCGTGAAATACACCAGTCACGAATGTTTTCCATCCAATCAAGATAGAATTTTGTCCAGCGCTCAGGCGTAAAGCTGATTTTTCCGCTGCGGACAGCTTCAATCGCCGGTTCGGCGAGTGGCTTCATTTTTACAAACCATTGCGGAGAAAGCCGAGGCTCAACTTTTGTATCACAGCGATAGCAGTGCCCGACGGCATGCGCATGCTTATCAATTCTTTCAATCAGGCCCATTTTGTCAAGATCAGCTACAAGCTGCTTACGGCATTCGAAACGATCCATACCGGAATAAGCCCCGCATGCATCATTCATCGTTCCGTCGGAATTCATGACATTCAAAGACTCGAGCCCGTGGCGCTGTCCCATTTCAAAGTCATTAGGATCATGAGCGGGAGTTACCTTGACCACTCCCGTACCGAACTCGGGATCAACCAAAGTGTCTTTAATAACCCGCAGCGGGCGCTCAAGTATCGGCAGACGTACGACTGCTGTATCGAGCTCTGCATAACGCCCGTCTTCGGGGTGGATCGCTACTGCGGTATCCCCCAGCATCGTTTCGGGACGGGTGGTGGCAACTGTGATGTGCTCCAGGGACGAATTACCTTCCACCGGATAGCGGATATAGTACAGGCGGCCATCTACTGGCTGATGTTCACTTTCCTCATCAGAAAGCGCTGTATGGCAGCGTGGACACCAATTAATAATGTAGCTGGCGCGGTAGATCAGCCCCTTATCGTAAAGTCTTACAAAAACCTCCTCTACGGCGCGGCTCAAGCCCTCATCCATTGTAAAGCGCTCGCGCTGCCAGTCACACGAGCATCCCAACCGCTTGAGCTGACGTATAATTGTGCCGCCATAATCCTCGCGCCAATGCCAGACTCTGTCGATAAAAGCATCGCGCCCGAGATCTTCGCGGGTTTTGCCTTCTTTTTTCAACTGTCTTTCAACCACGTTCTGGGTGGCAATACCGGCATGATCAGTGCCGGGCATCCAAACAACATTGCGCCCCTGCATTCTGCGCCAGCGCACAAGAATATCCTGAATGGTATTGTTGAGTGCATGCCCCATATGCAGAATGCCGGTAACATTCGGCGGCGGAATCATTACGCAATAGGGATCCCCTCCCTGTTCAACATCACCATGGAACAATCCCTGTTCCATCCACCATTTATACCACTTTGCCTCTATCGCAGCCGGATCGTAATTCTTTTCCATATCTAA
>PXDI01000013.1 GCA_003565095.1 PVC group bacterium
CCGCGGTCATGCGTGGATCGTCACACTGCATGAAATTTTTACAGAACCGGTGCATGAACGACTTCCTGTCAGCAGCGGGATTCCATGCCTGCTCTGCGCCGAAGAGATATGCAGGCCATGACAGTTCCATAAAGTTGTAGTGGCCGCCATCACCCCAGTCGGTATTGAGCAGGCCCTCCGCACCGTACTTGATGCCGCTGTGTGCCATTTGTGTGATGTTGCCCATAGCCTCATGCAACCGTGGAAATAAAGTCACCCACGATGATGTTCCCGGGCAGACATAAAAATTCAATTTCCGTCGTGCAATCGGGCGTGGGTGGTCGATTGCCACGTTTCTACTGTATTCCCAGTCGAGCACAGTAATGTCACGCGGCAGCCGCTTCAGTATGGCGGGGTATTTGTGCAGCATGTCTCCCCATATCTGGGTTTTTCTGCCGTGTTTAGCTGCCAGACTGCGTAATTTGCGCACATGCTTTAGGAAAAGTCCGTCATAACCGATACGCTTGCGCAGGGCATGGCTTTGTCCCATACCCATATCAAATACTTCATCGCAGCAGACATTTATATATTGAGACGTGAAGCATGGCAGCAGATCAGCAAACAGTTCATCCAGCAGTTCATACGAGGCCGGGTTTGCCGGGGAGAGTGACCAGGCCCTGCGTTTTTTCCAATCTGCCATGGCGTTATATGCTTTGAGATCGGAATAGCACCCTTGTGCGCGATCTTCGGCAAGTTCCTGATAAGGCTTCAGTTGCAGGATGCGGTTCATATGTCCGAAACATGCCAGGCTTGGCACCAGTTCGATATGCTGAAACCGGCATGCTTTATCGATGGCTCTGATCTCCGCGGCGGTTAGTCCACCGCATCCGCGGCCGATCGCCGGATGGCTTTTGAATTTAAACGTGTGTTCAATGTATAACTGTAAATGATTGATTTTGTAACGCGCCAGTTGCTCAATCATTTCTAACATGTTTTTACGCAAAGGAACTCTGCCGCGGGCTATATCGTAGTATACCCCCCTGGCCTTAAAAGCCGGGACATCCTTGATGAGCATTTGCGGCAACTTATGGCGGGGGCTTTGCTGAATGATCTGCCGCAGCGTTTCGGCAGCGTAGGCCGCAGCCGCCGCACCGGAAACACCGATAATTATGCGGTCGCCGGTGATATCCAGTGAATAAGCCTGAGGAGGTAAAGCGTTATCGGTGAAGATATTGATCTGGGCGGAAGGCTCTTCTGGTATTGTTTTTGAGCAACAAGCCCGCCACTGCGGCCCGGCAATTACTGCAATCATCTTTGCTGCATTACGGTATTCCGGCGGGCAGTTGACACAGCCCTGCGGTGGCAGAAGAAATGCGCCGGTACGCAATTCAATATCCCGCGGTTGGGGTATAAGTTGGATTGGATGGGGGGTATGCATCATGATAACTCCAATTATTTCAGTCTGATATATTCATCAATTAGCATCGTAAGAGTCCGTTGACCTTGTCTGTCCTGCGTAGCCTTTTGCGAAGGATGGGGTCGGCGGACTAGCCCGAAATGATCAAGCATCGAGGAAGGCGCATTTTTTGATCAATATGGGCACCTGTCGCTATTGTTGTATTCTCCTATTTTCTGCAATTCTTCCGCTCGCCGACCAAGGTCGGCGAGCGGCAATCATTGACGGTACTTATGCATAAATAAGTCATGATACATTCAGTCCGACGGCGTCAAGCAGCTCTGTCAGGTTGTTGCGGGAGGCCAGCTCAGGAAGGCGGTTAAGCACCTGTCGCCAGCGCGGGTAGCCCTGCAGATAGCGCACAAGATGCCCGCGAAAATGCCGGGCAGCACCGGCTTCGGCATCAAAGCGTGCTTTGCGGCGGAATTTCCCCTCAATCAGTTTCAGGGCATAGAGACGCTCAAAATGCGCCATCAGTATGGCACGTTTTTCTGCATCGTCAGGCGGTGCGGGTGGGCGGGATTCGTATAAGGCGGCGCGCAGTGCGCTGAACAGCCAGGGATTACCGATGGCACCGCGTCCGATCAGCATGCCGTCAACACCGGTGGCATGCAGCATTTGCAAGGCATCTTGAGCGGACTTGATGCCGCCGTTTCCCAGAACCGGGATACGGGCGCGTTCTTTAGCTTGTTTGATGAGCGGCAGATTGACCGCGCCGGAGTGATGGTGAATTGCGTAGCGTCCGTGAATGGCCAGGGCATCTGCGCCGCCGCGCTCTACAGCGTCAACGAGTTCATCAACACCGGGATCCTGCGGCGAAAAGCCGATGCGCGTTTTTACGGTGAGCGGCAGCTTAATGGCGGTGCGCACTGCTGCGGTAATTTGCTGCAGTTTGGCGGGATTGCGCATAAGGGCGGCCCCCGAGCCTTTGCTGACAATCTTGCGAACCGGGCATCCGGCATTTATATCAATAAATGCAAACCGGCCGGTTTGTTCTATTTGCGCTGCGGCTTTGGCCAGTACTTCGGCGTCGTTGCCGTAAATATGCGCCCCGACGGGCGCTTCACCAGGAACCGTTTCCAGCAGATGCCATGAAGCCCGGCAGCCGCGTGCGAGACCGGCGGCATTCACAACTTCGGTGTAAGAAAATCCGCAACCGAATTCACAGCATAATCCGCGCATTGCCGCGTCGGTGTAACCGGCCATCGGGGAAAGCGCCACCGGGAAAGGCAGCGTTAATTGTCCAATATTCAGTGGCGGAATCAGCATGTGTGCCACCATGCGTTGATTATTTCCATCGGCAGACCGATGATGTTTGTCCACGACCCGTCGTACGAATCCAGCAGCAGCTCCCCGTGATCGCCGATATCATAGCCGCCCGCCTTGTCCAGAGGGTTTACTACGCGGAAATAATCACCGATAGTTTCATCTGTAAGCGGCCGGAATTTTACTACAGTTACGGTGGCATTGATGAGCGGCGGTTCATTCGGGCGGAACAGGCCGGTTGCGGTAATTACCTTGTGAGTATTGCCGGAGAGGGCTTGCAGCATATTGCAGGCGGCATTGAGGTCCGGCGGTTTACCAAGGCAGCGGCCTTCAAACTCAAGCACCGTATCAGCGGCAATAACGGCGTATCCGGGATTGCGTTCGATTGCTTCGGTCAGTTTTCTGCGGGTATTCTCCAGTGCGGTTGTTTCCGGCCGGTCATCATAATGAACTTCCGCAACATGTGTCGGGCGGACAATATGCGGTATTCCGGCGGTTTTCAGCAAAGTGTGCCGGCGCGGTGATGCCGATGCCAGTACCAGTTGCGGGGCGGTTATGTTTTCTGACTTATCCATTGCCGCGGCAATATGCCACAATGCCGCGGCAGCCGCAAGCTTCGGTGAAGTCAGGTTTTCGCTTTTTTTGCTTGTTTATCGCGTGTGATATGCATAGTGTGCTTGTTTGCAAAGGAGAGAAATGGCGAAAGAAAGTGACTATATTGAAGCAACCGGTACGGTGGTGAAAGTGCTGCCGGCAACGATGTACCGTGTGCGTCTGGATAACGGACATGAGATTCTTGCCCACATATCCGGTAAGATGCGCAAGCATTTCATCAGGATTACCACCGGCGACAAGGTTACCGTGCAGCTCACGCCCTATGATTTGACCAAGGGGCGTATCTCTTTCCGTCACCGCGAGTGAGCCCTTGTTCTTTTAGGACAAGCGGAACGTTATTAAGCATTCCTTGAAATCAGCGGGTAAGGGAGCCTGTGCGCTGATTTCCCTGCCGGGCTGCAGTTCAATTCTTAATCGGTAGGCATGCAGCATTTGGCGTGGCACTGCCGCCTCACGCGTGCCGGCCGATTTAAGCATTCCGTATTCGGCATCGCCGACAACCGGGTGGCGCCATGCGGCCAGATGTTTCCGTACCTGGTGCTTGCGGCCGGTTGCCAGACTTAACTCAACATAGGTTGCCCGCGGGCCGGTTTTCAGTACCCGCAGTGCGGTTACGGCTGACTTGCCGTAAAGGTTTTCGGTTATTTTCTGCGGGGCGTCATTCCAAGGTCCCTTGACGATGGCGCGGTATATTTTGATGACTGAATGGCGCTTGAATGCCGCCACCGCGGTATTGAATGCATTTTCGTCGTTGGCAAACAGCAGGCATCCCGAAGTATCACGGTCCAGCCGGTGCACAGCCTGCAATGTATTATTTCCGGTATTGCGGCGCAGGATCTGCTCAACACTGTCGGTACCGTCATTACTCAGCAGCCCCGCGGGCTTGTTGACAATGATGTATTCTGAATCTTTGTATAGCACCACCGGCGTGATGCTGCTGCCCGGCTCGGATTGTGCCGGCCACTCGACAGTATCATTACGCTGCAATTTATGGCGTGCCATCCAGACGCGGTTGCTGTTCACGCGTACACTGCGTGAATCCAGCAGCGCCTTCACTTTGCGCCGGGACATGCCGGTTTCCTGTGCAATGGCGTCTTGCAGGTTACAGCCATGCAGGGCTGCGTTCACTTTGAAGCCTTTATAGGCGTTATTCTTCATGCGTTCTTCGCTTTGGCTTGCAAACAGCCTTGGTTATTAGTTAACATTCAACCTTTTACTAATTACTCAATCGATAAAAGTTTTTCGGTATTCCGATTGACATGGGAGCAGCATATGGCATTGCCTGATGAATGGAAGACAAAAAGTGCAGGGGTTCTTGAGCAGTGGTTGATGGAGGCGCTTGAGCGGGATGATCGTAATATAGCTGAACTGGTTGCTGTACTGGAGCATCTGGCGCAGGCGCATGATCCTGTACAGGCCGATGCCCTGGCGGAAATGGCGCAGGATATTTATGCAGAGCTGAATGACCGGCAGTCAGTCTTACGGTTATTGAGCGTCCGGCTGGCATGGCCGGTTCCGGGGCGCGATGAACCGGCGGTTTGCCGCAAAACGGTAGAGAGTGCGTTTTCTGACCGCTGGGGAAAAGCTTTTGCCGAAGCGGTGGATCTGGGCGGGGCATTGCCGCCGGAAGAAATTGTGCGCCGGCTGACGGTGCTCACCGGCATGCGCGCAGGCGGATTGTGCAATGATAAAACATGGGGGTTTGGCATAATCCGTGAAATCGATGATTTCTATAAGCGGGTTACGATTGATTTTGACACAAAACCGCGTCACCGGATGACTTTTGCATATGCGGCTGAGACGCTTGAGTTGCTTGATGCCGAGCATTTGCTGGCGGTAAAGCATGCTGCACCGGGAAAAGTTGCGGAAATGGTGAAAAGTGCACCGGCCGAGCTGGTCAAAGCGGCCCTGCGTAGTTTCGGTCCGTTGGCGGTGCCTGATTTGCAGCAGCGTCTGGTTCCGGCATTCATGGCGGAAAAGGATTGGAAGGGGTTCTGGGATGCCGCGCGCAAGGAACTGAAACGTGATGCGCTGGTGGATGTGCCGGCGCGGCGCAGTGAGCCACTGCGTCTGCTTGAGACCGCGCTGGTTTATGATGATGCATGGGCGGCAAAGCTTGCTCAGGAGCGCGATATCGGTGAAATTATGCGCGGTCTGGATGAGGCCTTGGCGGGGGGGCTGCTGGAGAATGTGGGTGATAGCGGACGCGATAAGATTGGTGAGCGCCTGGCTTATGTTTTGCATGCTTGCGAGAACTCGCAGCCGGGCGTGGCCGCCAGGGCGCTGGTGCAGGCAGAGCGCTGCAATGTTCCGGATACTATCGTGAATGTTGCTGCGGTGGTGCATGGTGTGGTGCAAAGCGGACGGCTTGAAACGGCATTGAATGAGCTGCCTGCGCGCGAGGTTTCCGGATATCTGGACCTGCTGATTAAGCATAGCGGAGATGAGTCAAAGGAAGCATTGCTGGAGATGCTGCCGCGCATGCCGTGTTCGCTGATGGATGCAATTGTTGCCGTGCTGCGCGCGAATGCATATGAAGCGCAATGTGCGGAGCGGCTCGGTGGCATTCTGAATGCAGTGCAGGCTCCGCCGCTGGTTGTTGATTGGGCATGGCGGCGGTATGGCCAGAATGATGAGTGGATTGAACTGGATGCGGCTGCGTTGTTGCAGCATGCTGTCGCGATGATGGAGCGCGATCTTTCCGGCGAGGAATTGAAAGCGCAGAATGATTTGCGCAGCCGGCTGGAGCAGGGGGATGCGCTTGTCCAGATGCTTGGAAAGGTTTCCGGCAATCTGCGTGAATCATTTGTGCAGCGGGTTAATTCCGCGCGCGGATGGGATACCGGTTCGCGCCGCTCGGTCATGGCCCGGGTGATTAAACTTTATCCCGAGTTACTGCAGGTGATCGCCGGTGATGATGAAAAAGAGCCGGCGGTTGAGGCAAAACGTGTTACATCGTGGCGCAGTTATCGTGAGCGGCAGGAGCAGTTGCGTGATATTGTAGAGTGTCAGATACCGGAAAACAGTCAGGAAATCGGTGTGGCGCGCAGCTACGGGGATTTGCGCGAGAATTTTGAGTATCAGGCCGCCAAGGACAGGCAGCGGCTGCTGATGCAGCGTCAGGCGACCCTTGAGCAGGATTTGAAGGATGTGCAAGGAACCGATTTCAGTGACGCAAGTGTTGATAAGGCCGGGCCGGGGTGCAGTGTGGTGTTGTGCGGTGCGGATGGCAGGAACGAGAGCATTACGATTCTGGGTGAATGGGATCGTGATGAGGTGCTTGGCATCATTTCCAATAAAAGCCGTGTCGGCACGGCTCTTTGCGGCAGAAGTGTCGGTGATGAAGTGCAACTGCCGGCTGAGGGCGGCATTGATGGGGAACTGCGGACAGTCAAAATTGTTTCCATCGAACCACTGAATACAGATCTCCGAGGCTGGATTGGCGGTTAATGGAAGAAAAACGAACAGATGCGTTTACTGTCAGCCGTGGCTTAATTGTCACGATCATAATTTTTCTGACGGTATCCGATCAGCTTACAAAGCTCTGGACACAGCGGGTTTTCTTTCTTGGAGAGGGGCGCACTGTTATTCCCGGCTTTTTTGATCTGCGTTATATCCAGAATACCGGGGCGGCGTGGGGCATCTTTTCCGGCTTCAATCACTGGCTGGTGGTCTTTTCTTTTATAATGCTGGCATTGCTGATTCGCTTCCGTCATCACCTGATCGGGCATCACCCGCTTGAGCGTATTTCACTGGCGCTGATGCTTTCTGGAATTATCGGCAATCTGATTGATCGTGTCCGACTGGGGTACGTGGTGGATTTTCTGGACTTCTATATTGGTAGTAGACATTTTCCTGCATTCAATATTGCCGATGCCGCAATCACCGGCGGGGTGGCGCTGTATTTTATTGCACAGCTTATATTGTCTCGCTCCCGTTCTAGTGAAAACAGTCAAGGTACCGGGATTTAGTATGAGAGTGCGAATTCTAGCCGGGCCGACAGCCGGGGGGAAATCGGTTATCGCTCAGATATTGGCTGAAGAGCTGCGTGTGCCGGTACTTTCTGCTGACTCAATGCTGGTCTACCGCAATATGGATATCGGCACAGCGAAACCGACGGATGCTGAACGCGGCGAGGTATGTTATGCCGGGCTTGATCTGGTTGATCCCGAAATGGAATTCAGTGTCTGGCAATGGCTCGCGCATGCGCGCGAAATACTGCGAGAATGGGCGGCCGGCGGGCTTGTTCCGATTGTTGCCGGCGGAACCGGATTGTATTTGCATGCGCTTATTAATGGGTTAGATGCTGCGGCCCCTCCTGATAATGAGCGCCGTGATTACTGGAACGGTGTTTATCTGAAAGGTGGTGCACAGGCTTTGCGGGATGCCTTGGAGCAGCTCGCACCGGGGGCGACGGGGCGGCTTAAGGATCCTGCCAACCCGCGGCGGCTGATTCGTGCGCTGGAGTCGGCCGCAGCCGGCAGACCGCTGGTGGCTGCCGGTGTGCCGGCAAAGCCGCTGCCGGTTTTTCCATGTCTGCGTTGGCCTGCGGCAGTTTTACGTGAAAGAATTGAAAAGCGGGTGTCAGACATGTATGCAAACGGATTGCTTGACGAAGCGCGTATGCTGCGGCAGAAATATCCGCAGTTGTCAGGCACGGCTTTGCAGGCGATCGGGTACCGCGAGGCTTTTGCCGTGCTTGACGGACTTATGGGTATTGATGAAGCAATGAAGGCGACGGTGACCAGAACGAATCAGCTTGCCAAGCGGCAGCGCACATGGTTCAGGCACAAGTGCGAAGCCCGCTGGATTGAGGCGGATGCAGATGTGAGTTCGGCGGAACTGGCGGAATGTGTGAAGCAGTGCTGGAATGCAGACGGGGAGACCTATGTCAGAATCACTTGAAACCTATCCGGTTCCCGGGGATAAACCGCCGGAACGCGTAAAGGATCTTCCGCCTAATCTGCGACCGCGTGAAGAAATTAGGCGGCGGGGTGTTGAGAATGTGGGCGAGGATCTGTTGCTGGCGGTGATTCTGCGCAGCGGTGCGCGCGGCAGTAATGTTGTTGAGATTGCGCGGCGGCTGCTGAAGGAGCACAAGTCATTACGGCGTCTGGCGCAATGTTCCCAGGAGGAGCTTGAAGGCATGAAGCTGCCGGGGCTGGGGCCGGTGAAGGCTCAGGTGCTGAAAGCTGCGCTTGAGCTGGGGTTGCGGATGGCGGCTGAAGCACTACCCGAGCGCCAACCGATCCGCCGTCCGGAGGATACTGTGGAAATGCTGGCGCCTGAAGCACGGCTGCTGGAGCGGGAGGTTTTCTGGGTGCTCTGTCTTGATAATAAAAATGTGCTGGTTGGTCCGCCGCGCCGGATCAGCGAAGGTATTCTTGATTCAACTTTGGTACATGCCCGTGAAGTTTTCAGGGAGGCAGTACGGACTTCTTCCAAAGGGGTGGTGCTGGTGCATAACCATCCTTCCGGTGATCCGTCTCCGTCCGCCGAGGATCTGCGGATTACGCGTCATCTCGTGGCTGCCGGGAAAACTCTTGATATCAATGTCATAGACCATGTTATTATTACCGGGCGGTCATTAAGTGATGCACGCGCCTATTACAGCATCCGCGAGTCGGGCTGTGTGGAGTTTTGATGCAGACCGCAGACCGCAGACCGCAGACTGCAGACCGCAGACTGCAGACTAGAGACTGAAGACAGAAGTATAAAGGCTATGTCAGGCAAGCCGCAGACTGGAGGCAGTAGAGATGGAAAATAATATTCATCGGACGGCGTTGGTGGACAAGGAGGCGAAAATCGGCAGCAATGTGGCGATTGGCCCCTACAGCGTGATTGAAGCCGGCACAGAGATTGGCGACAACTGCGTGATCGGTCCGCATGTCACCATTTTCGGTTGTGTGCGTCTTGGCAGTGAATCTAAAGTGCATGCCGGGGCGGTGCTGGGCGATCTTCCGCAAGACATGGCGCATGACGGCAGTGCCAGTTTTGTCGAAATCGGTTCTAATTGTGTTATACGCGAGGGGGTGACAATCCATCGCGGAACGCGCGAGGGTTCTGTAACCAGGGTGGGGGCAAACTGCTTCCTGATGGCATTGTCCCATCTGGCGCATGATGTACAGTTGGATGAAGGTGTAATTCTCGGTAACGCGGTATTGCTGGCCGGTTATGCCAAAATTGGAAAGAAGGTTTTTGCCAGCGGCAATTCGATGGTTCATCAGTTTGTCAGCATTGGCCGGAATGCCATGCTGGGGGGTGGATGTGCTGTTTCTAAGGATGTTCCGCCTTTTGTGACCATGCGTCCGGCGGCGTTTAATGCTGTAGCCGGATTGAATGTGATCGGCATGCGGCGGGCGGGGATGGATGCAGCGGCGCGTTTGGAGGTAAAAAGGGCGATGAAGCTGCTTTATCATTCCGGCCTTAACCGTGATGATGCAGTTGCGGCGATCCGCGTCGAGCTGAGCACTGATGAAGCATTGGCGGTTGCCGATTTTGCCGAGAACTCTTCGCGTGGATTATGTGGCTGGCATTTAGGCGGCAAGGCCGCCGGAGAGCATGAGGAAAGCGATTAATGAACGGTTTGCTGCTGCTGGTGTTGGGCTGCTGCTGGTTTGCCCTGAGCTACCGTTTCTACGGAAGGCGGCTTGAACGGATTTTCGGAGTGGATGCCGCAAGAAAGACACCTGCATTAACGCGGCCTGACGGTGTCGACTATGTTCCTACCAGACCGCTAGTGCTGTTCGGTCATCATTTTGCTTCGATCGCGGGTGCCGGACCGATTGTCGGACCGATCCTGGCTTTACATTTCGGCTGGCTGCCGGTTGTTTTATGGATTGTTTTCGGTTGTGTGTTTGTTGGTGCGATGCATGACTTTGCCGCAATGTATATCAGTGTACGGGATGAAGGGCGCTCGATCGGTCATGAGATTGAGCGGCGTCTGGGGTATGGCGGCCGGCAGTCATTTATTCTTTTTTCATGGGCGACCCTGATTCTTGTGGTGGCGGTATTTGCTGATCTGGTGGCGGTAACATTTGCCAGGCAGCCCGCCGTGGCAACCTCATCAATGCTGATGATTGCAATTGCCCCGGTTTTCGGCTGGCTGGTACACCGCCGAAATGCCCCGCTGTTGCCGATCAGCATCATTTTCGTGGGCATTTTGATTTTGTGCGTCTGGCTGGGATCGCTGTATCCGTTGGATTTAGCAGCCATGACCGGCCTTGCACCTGAAAAGGTAAAACTGATCTGGCTGGCGATTCTGCTCTGCTACAGTTTTGTTGCATCGGTGCTTCCGGTATGGATTCTTTTGCAGCCGCGTGATTACCTGAATTCCTTTTTGCTTTACGGCATGCTGCTGGCTGGGTTTGCCGGGATTGTGCTTGCGCGGCCGGTTCTGGCCGCCCCGGTTTTTTCCGGATGGAGTATTTCCGGCGGTGACGCAAATCCGGTATATCTGTTTCCGTTGTTGTTTGTGACGGTGGCGTGCGGAGCGTGTTCCGGTTTTCACGCACTGGTTGCTTCCGGCACTACCTCCAAGCAGTTGTCAAGTGAGCGGCATATTCTTCCGATCGGTTACGGTTCGATGCTGGTTGAGGGTGCGCTGGCACTTATGGCGGTGATCAGCGTGGCTTATTTGAGCCGGGACGGTATGGCTGAGGCGATGGCGACCGGCGGTCCGGTTGTGGCTTTCTCAACGGGACTGGGGAGTTTTATTGCGGTTGCTGGTGTTAACCATGAGCTTGCCGGCAATTTCTTTATGCTGGCCATATCGGCTTTTCTGTTGACGACGCTTGACACGGCCACCCGTCTGGCGCGTTTTGCGTGGCAGGAATTGTTCCTGCCGCGCGGCGGCGATGAAAGGCACATGCACAGACCGCGGCATCTTATCTGCTCCAACCGGTATAATGCCACATTGGTGGTGGTACTGTTTGCGGGCTATCTGGCATTCAGCGGTCAGTACAGCGTTATCTGGCCGATGTTCGGCGCCTCCAATCAGCTACTGGCCGGCTTGACACTGTTAGTGGTGACGGTGTTTCTGCGTTCAACCGGGAAACCGGTGTGGGTGAGTCTGCTGCCGATGCTGTTTATGATGATCACATGCATTGCCGCGCTGCTGCTTTTGCTGCGCGCCCAGCTTGGTCAGAGCATTATATTGGTGGCAATGATCTGTCTTTTGCTGGTGATGTCGCTTGTGCTTGTTTTGCAGGCGGCGCGACTGTTTGTTAAACACTGAACCATTTGGGCTTCCCCCATTTTATGATGGCTTATAAGGTTCAGGTCTCGTCAATCGACATTTACTGCAGTCTTTCGTGTGTTCTGCACAATCTGTCATCTCGCTTTTCTGCCACACAAATATCGCGCGATTAACTGCTCGGAAAACTCACCTTTCAGCAACCCGTTTGGCGGAATGTCGTTACGAGCCCTCCATTACCCAATGGCAGAAATTGAACCACGGATGGGGAAGGGGAATGATAACCCACGGATGGGAGGAGGAAAAGAAGAGGGAGATTTGCGTGTACGAGTATGTGTACGAGTACGGTAAGACCGTGCGGGCCTGAAGCCCCTTACTCTTACACGTACTCTTACACTCGGATCTCTTGACCCATGTGCGGAGAGCACGTTATCGCCGCTGGGGAAGGGGAATGATAACCCACGGATGGGAAACCCGGCCCAC
>PXDI01000149.1 GCA_003565095.1 PVC group bacterium
TTCTGGAAAAAAACTTTGTCGCGAGCTTTGTCGCGAGCTTTGTCGGGTCTGGACTAAACGGCGTCATGAAGTCACGGGGTCACGGAGTCATTTTCGACTGAAACCGACTGAAACCGACTGAAACCGACTGGAATCGACTGGAGTCGACTGACGTCGACTGGAGTCGAAGAAAGTCGACAAAGCTCGCGACAAAGCTCGCGACAAAGTTTTTTACTCCCACACTCACATACCCGCAAACTCCCTGATATCCTCATCCTTGATAATGCCGCCGGCGCGGCGCAGCGTTGCCTGCAATTCGGCGGTATCCACCGCGCGCGGAGTGACCCCCGCTCGCACCGAAAGCGCCGCCGCCGTGCCGCAGGCTTCACCGGTGGCCGTGCATTGGCTCATCACCCGCACCGTGCCAAGGCCCACATGCGTTACACTGATGCAACGGCCGGCTACCAGCAGATTGTCAATCTTGCGCGGCACCAGACTGCGATACGGGATCTGATAACGGAAGCCGGGTTCCGGCCGCCATGTGGTCGATTCCATCCCGCCTTTGTCAAGCGCATGAATATCAATAAAAAATGCGCCGTAGCAGATGGCATCGTCAAACCGGCACTCATTTTTTATCTCTTGCTCGGTCAGCAGATGCTCTCCCATAATCCGCCGGCTCTCACGTAAACCGATGGTGCTGCCGGTTGATATCAGATAGCAACTTTCCATCCCGGGTACGTATTTTCTGAATACCGGGATCATGTGATATGCCTGCCGCCGCCCTTCGACGGTGGCACGCGTCAGGTCTTCGGCTTTGGTCGAGTCAATGCCGGTGATGTGAGTGAAGTTGATGCCGACATACGATGGTTGCGTTGAGTTCCACCAGAAGCCCATGATCTGGCTCTGGAACGTTTCCATATCGCCGTTTGCCTGCGCCTCGGCCCAGACATGCTTCATTTTGTAGTCGGTCCGCCATTGCCGCACTTTGTCATAGTCCACACCGCCGATGGTAAACATCAATGTCACCGGCTGGCAGCGTCCGTCACCCGGCCGCCCCTGCTCGTATTCACAGCCGGCGGATGCGGCCGCATCACCGTCACCGCTGCAGTCGATGATGCGCTTGGCATATACCGCCTGCCGGCCGGTCTTGTTCTGGATTACCGCGCCAATCGCCGTGTTGCCTTCCGTGATTGTTTCGCAGAAGAAGGTGTGATAAAGAAACTCCACTCCCGCTTCATGAAACATGCGCTCAATCATGAACTTGTACCACTCAAAATCGTAAAAGGCGTTTCCGGGATTTAGATCGCCGTAGCCTTCAGCATTGATCCGCGTAAGCAGCTCCCACGCAATGCCGCCAACCACCTGCTGGCGGTCGGCCCATGCATTGCACAGGCACATGTAACCGTGCCCGCCCGCACCGCCAACACCGCCAAATGAATTGTGCTGCTCAATTACCAGCGTCCGCATGCCGTTGCGCGCCGCCGCCAGCGCTGCACCAATCCCCGCCGGACCGCCGCCAATCACCACCACATCGTAACTGCCCTTTACCGGAATGCTGCGCCCGGTTTCAGCGTAACTCTCCATCAGTTATAACCTCTTTTTTTCAAAAAATACAAAAACCCCGATAACCGCCGCCCAGAAAAGCGGAATCACTATCCAGTGATTAATCCCGAGAACTTCAGGCAGACCGATTTTACCGAAATCTTTCCAGGCCAGAACGGTGCGGCTGAAGAACGGATAAAGCTCGGCATAGATGGCTGCCCCGATGATCATGCCGATGATGGCGAACGCCGCATGCCAACGGCCTTCGCCCAGTGCTCCGACCGAAGTCCCGGGGCAGTAGCCCATAACCGCCCAGCCGCAACCAAACAAGATGCCGCCTAGAATAATCGCGCCGGCATTCATCGGTTTGTGACTGAAGCTGATTATGCCCATATCTTGTAATATGTGCAGACCGACGCTCCCCACCAGAATGGCCGACAACATGAATTTCAGAATGGTCATGTCTTTCAACTGCATCGCTCCAATCTGTTTCTCAAAGCGCAGTACACGTCCTTTTTGCAACAGAAAACCGAAGATGATGCCGGTAACCAGCCCCATGATCTGTTCAGTCATTTTTCCGCCCTCCATAAAGAAAATGTGCCACGATGATTCCGGACCCGAAAAAACAGGCCAGTGCGACAAAGCCGCTGACGGATAGCTGCATCATGCCGCTAAGCCCGTGTCCGCTGGGACACCCGTCGGCCATGCGCGCACCCACCATCGCCAGCATGCCGCCGCCAATCGCGCCCGCCGCACGTTTGCCGACCGAGGAACCGAACCGCTCACGCCATATCGGCGGAACAGATTCTTTTTTGAAGCTCTTGTCGGTTAATGAACCTGCCAGCGCTCCGAACAGCACCCCGATTACCAACATGTACTGCCAGTCCAGTCGCGGTGCCGTGCTGCGGTAGTATTCGTTGTCTTCCAGCCGCTGGGCCGCAAACGGTTTTTGCAGATAACCGGCCGCGCGTACAAAGGTTGTCGATGCCCCCAGATACCTTGTCCGGTTCATTATGTTGGTTGTGAGCAGTGTCGACATGATCGCCAACACGCCCAGCAACGCCCCCGCAAAGTACGGGTTCCATCCGCCGTCCGCCGTCTTCAGTTTCATTTGGTTTCCTCCTTTAGCTCGATACTCGCCCGCGATCAAA
>PXDI01000133.1 GCA_003565095.1 PVC group bacterium
AGCCTTGGCGACGGAGGGTTCTATGCGCTCTTTGTGGTTACATTCTCCCCATTCTGCATTGGATGTTGAACGTTCGATGTTCAATGTTCTCTTCCGGTCTACCGTCTGCAGTCTGCAGTCTCTCACCACGCTCCACACTCCACGCTCCAAGCTTCTTTTTCCCCAAACAGACACTCTATGTCTGTCTGCCCCTGCTATGATTGCGTGAAAGATAAAGAACTGGGATTTGCGAGATTCGCCGCCCGCAGAGGGGCGGCCTACAGTAACCGCAATGTTCTGCTGTAGGCCGGGCCTCTGTGCCCGGCGCTTCTGCCAGTTCGCAGAACTTCAATAAACAAAAGGAGCAGTCATCATGCACAGAAAGCAACACGGAAGGAACCAATGGGCAAAATGCAGCCGGATGCAGGCGGAATTCCGGCGTCCGGTGCGTCGCTATGTGGCCAACATATTAAACCACTGCGAACTGACGCCACATCTTTTCAGTCTGGCGTTATATGCCGCACCGCGCAATGTACAATCCGCCTTTATTGCACTGGCAAACAAATACAAAAGCGCTGACGAGGAAACCTTTGAGAGATCCGGCCGTACCGGCATAGATGATGTCGTCAACACGTTGATGAGAACCAGCGTGCCCGGCCGTATGTCGCTATCCGAAATGCACCGCAGGCTATCTATGGGCTTCAACCGGTACCACCGAATTAGCAAACGTGTAACCAGCAAACGAATCATCGAGATAAGCACTCTGTTCGGACTCAACCAGCACGAAACAATGCTGATCGAATTCCTGTACTGTATCTGCATACCACCTTTAACATTTTTCATAACAAATGAAACCAACGGGGTCACAGACGTACTGCGAACGGCAGCACGCACAATAGGCATCTCCACAAGCGCAATTTTCAAGATCATGTCCAGTAACGGCAAGTTGCTGAGCTCCGGCATCATTGATCCGCTAACAAGCGGCAACTTACTGCCGGTTGAATTAAACGACCACATAGTTCAGTACATCTGGGGCATCAGCGGCATGCCCCTGACGGACCGCTTCTTCAAAATCGACAACAGCTCGACACATGCGCTTGAATCATGCCGGGTGACTCCGTCAGAGGCAAAAATCATCAAGGACATTATAACCTGCCCATTCCCTGCCAACCTGCTGCTGTATGGCAAACCCGGCGCAGGCAAGACCGAATTTGCGCGCGCCCTGTGCGCCAAAGCCGGGCTAAAGGCCTATTTCATCAAACATACTAATGACAAAAGCGACCGCCGCATGGCGCTGACCGCCGCACAGTGCTGCTCCTCGGAGAAAAACAGTGTCATCATCATAGATGAAGCCGACCGTATCCTCAATACAAGCGGCTGGTTCTTCCGTGACTCCAACAGTCCCGACAAAGGCTGGCTCAACGACTTTCTGGACAACAGCCGCCATCGTATGATCTGGATCACCAACGACACCGACATGATTGAGGAATCCACCATGCGCCGCTTCACCTTCAGCCTGAAATTCGGCGGAACCACCGGCAGCGACCGCCGGGCCATCTGGAAAGGACTGCTCAAAGAGACAGCTTTGCAGAACGCCATCTCCGACCGCAAGATTGCCGACATGTCAGCCCGCTACGCAATCAGCCTTGGCGGAATAGCATCCGCCATCAAAAGCCTTGCGACAATCCAGCCGGAAAGCGGGGATGATCCTGAACAAATACTCGAAACAATTGTCCGCAGCCATGCTACAGCCATTAACGCCGTCAAATCCGCAGCCAACACGGTCTCGATCGAACACTACGATCCTGCCGCCATCAACATCAATATCGCGCCAGAAAAGCTGGCGGAACCGATCCGCAATCTACGCGACCGGACCAGCCACTGCGGCACCGGTATGCTCTTCTGGGGACCGCCCGGCACCGGAAAAACCGCTCTGGCGCATTATCTGGCCGACGACGCCGGAGTGGAACTGATCCAGAAACGCGCATCAGAACTGCTCAGTAAATGGGTGGGAGATACCGAACACAATATAGCCGACGCCTTCCGCGAAGCCGAACGGGCCAATGCCGTGCTGCTGATCGACGAAGCCGACAGCATGCTGATTGAACGCGCCACCGCGCATCGCTCATGGGAAGTCAGCCAGACCAACGAACTACTCACCCAGATGGAAACCTTCAGCGGGGTACTGATCTGCTGCACCAACATGCTCGACCGACTTGACGCCGCCGCCCTGCGACGCTTTGCATGGAAGATCCAATTCGGTTACCTCAAGCCTGAAGCAATTAGCAGTCTGCTCCGGCGCTACTTCCCGGCGGCCGCTACACTCAGCAAAACCGCATCAGCACAAATCACCGCAATGAACAATCTCACCGCCGGCGACATCAAAGCCGCCTGGCAGCGCCTTTCAACCACCGGCGAAAAGCATACCGCAGCCAACATCATCCAAGCACTACGGGAAGAACTCTCCGTCAAAAAAGGAACAGCAGGAAGCATCGGGTTTTAATGTAATCGTCCGTAGGGGCGGCCCAGTCCCTTGGGCCGCCCCTCTAGGATACTCTAGAGAAGAAATAGAGTTCTGCAAAATTAGGGACACTAGATACGGGTTACGTGATACGAGATGATTTTTGACGCATGATTATGGTTTCAGGAGCAATAAAAGGTGTGTTTTGCCGGATTGTCAGTGTAGAT
>PXDI01000072.1 GCA_003565095.1 PVC group bacterium
AGGCTGCCAGCCGATTCCGACGCCAAATGGAACACGGTCAACCGGTTCACCGGTCAGGCACCGTATCAGCCTTTCCCCTGACGAAAGAACAGCGTCGTTCATGCCTGTTCTTTTCGCTTTTTCAGTTTACGTGCGGCCAGTTCGCCGAAACGGTTGGCAACCGCCAGTGCCGGATCAAGTGGCACATCAAAGCGCTGAATGCCTGCCGGGGTTGCGATAGCCGGCACCGCCTTCAGTTTGTGCCCCTTGAACTGCGGCAGCCATTTAGCCTGGGCCTTGAAGAGGGCTGCGGTCATTTCGCGAACTTCTTTAAGCGTACAACAGGCGGAGGTGAGCGGATCCATTGCGATGGCTTGCATGGCCAATTCGGGATTGCCGGTCAAAGCAGCTTCGACGGTCAGGTTTTGCACCGTGACATTGCTTTGGTTCAGCGCGGCGCATTGCGGTGGCAGGCTGCCGACACGCAGCGGGTGAATGCCGTGCGCGTCAACGATGACCGGAACCTCTACGCAACAGCCGCGCGGCAGATTGTCAATGTAGCCGTCATTACGGACATTGCCTTGCAGCCGGAACGGCTGGTCGGTGTTATGTGCTTCAAGAATGTATGAGCAGTACTCAGCACTGCGGTTTCCGATGGTGGTCTTTTCCGAATCAAGATAGTTGATGCCCTTGTACTTGTCGGCCAGCATACGGCAATAGTTGTAGTAGGCACCGCTTTCACCACCGAAGGCCGGTTCGTCGCAATACGCTTTCAGCGCCCGTTCACTGGAACGGAACCACGGAATATATTCTGACAAATGGCCGGTTGATTCCGTCATAAAATAGCCGAAATGGCGCATTACCTCGCAGCGGACCTTTTCGTTGACGTAATAGCCTGGTTTTTCACAGTTGCGTTTGAAAAGCGGATAGAGATCACGCCCGGTGCGTTTGTCTTTAAGGGTAAGAAACCACGCCATGTGATTGATGCCCGCGCAGGTAAAGTCGATCTGATCTTTCGGTACATTTACATAGCCACTGATCAGATCCAGCGTGGTTTGCACACCGTGACAAAGCCCGATAAACTGAATGCGCTGCGTGGCGCGGCCCAGTAGCGCACAGCAGGCGCCCATCGGGTTGGTGTAATTCAGAAACAGCGCGTCGGGACAGATTTGCTCCATGTCACGCATCATATCGAGCAGCACAGGGGCTGTGCGCAAAGCACGAAAAACCCCGCCGGGCCCCAGTGAGTCGCCGATGCACTGGTCGACACCGTACTTCATCGGGATTTCGTAATCGCTTTGAAAAGCGTCAACTCCACCGACCTGGATCATGTTGATTACATAATCAGCATTCTTCAGCGCTTCACGCCGGTCAAGTGTGCTGCTGATCGTGGCAGGCAGACCGTTCTCCTTTATAACACGTTTGATATACGTTTCCATTTGCCCGAGCTTTCTGGCTGTCCGGCTCATCAGGCATATTTCGCTGCCCTGTAGAGCAGGCGTTGATAGAATATCCATGCACAGGGTTTTGCAGAAAACCAGACTACCGGCACCAATCATCGCTATCTTTGCCATTTGTTGCCCTCATGTTTTGCTGATGGTTTTGATCATCTGCTGCATATTTGCAAAATATCCGCCTTGCAATCAATGGCCGCGATTGCTATTCTTTGTCGATTATTGCTATGAATACTTTGCTGCAAACTGCATCTTTTCTGCACGCCGGCAGCCATATCCGGCATGGCGGGGGGCGCATGGGAAGGCACAGTCATCAATTCCATGAGCTGGTGGTTGTGCAGCGTGGCGGTCAGGAAACCTTAATTCAAGGTGATCATCTGGTTGCCGGCGAAGGCGACCTGCTGTTGTATCCGGCCGGGGAGGTGCATGAAGAGCAACAAGCGCGGCAAGGGATACTTGAAACGGATTTTATCGGCTTCGTATGTGATGCCATACCCGCCGGATTGCCACTCAAGGTGAATGATGCGCATGGCCGTATCCGCGTTATGGCGCAATGGCTGCGTTTCGAGCGGCAGTCTGGCGGCATTTCTTCCGAACTGCAATACCCGGCCCTGCTGCGTGCCATTCTGGCGGAATACGCCAGATTGGCGGAAAGCCCCGGCGGCAGCCGCCTGCCGGAGCGGCTGCGCAGTTATGTCGAAAGTCATATTGCCGAACCGTTGACGCTTGAAGCATTGTCCCGGCATTTACAGTTGAGCCGTTACCACCTGGTACGCAAATACCGTGCGATGACCGGGCGCACCCCCATGGCCGAGGTGGCGCGCTTGCGGATTGAGCGCGCGCGCGATATGGTGTTGACTACGTCACTGCCTCTGAAAGATATTCCTGCCATGACAGGATTAAATGACATCTACCATATGACACGTCTTTTTCGACGGCACCTTGGGGTGACCCCCGGCAGCCTCAGGCGCAGGCATTAGGGTACTGTCAAAAGTTGTATGAAAAGTATGAAAACGGTATGTGAGTATGTGAGTGTGTGAGTATGTGAGTGTGGAAGGGTTTTGGATGAGCATAGTAAAAAAATTGTGTATCTCATGCAGTCAGGTTTGAGCAGATGAGACCGAATATGAACTCCCAAACTCCCATACCCACGCACTCCCATACTCCCACACCCACACACAAACACAGGGGAGAACAACCAATTAGCTGCAAGTACTTGATGAAACGACGAT
>PXDI01000266.1 GCA_003565095.1 PVC group bacterium
CAGTCATTTCACTACCGGGCGGTTGACTATTCCTTACCCGGAGAGGCTTCTGCACTTGTGGCGCGTCCCTCTTCGACCTGCAACCATTGCCAGGTTGCCCATAAAACTTTTGACAGTACCTCCAACCACTATCAACTGGAGTAGCTAGACATTAGGCGTTAGGACAGTCACGCATACATTACCCAGCTTGCTCTACGATAGCTCTCTGCCTTCTGATACTAATCCCTAACAACTAATCCCCAGCCCCTAACCCCTAGCCCCTCCAATCACCGCCAGCAATCCCTCAAGCGCCATCCGGTATCCGGCTGCGCCGAATCCGCAAATCTGCCCCGCACAGGCGGCGGCAGTCAGACTTTTATGCCGAAACTCCTCGCGCGCATGTATATTTGAAAGGTGCACTTCAACACATGGCACTGATACCGCCTGCAAAGCATCACGCAGGGCCACACTCGTGTGGGTATATGCCGCCGGATTCATAATAATCCCGTCCTGCGTTCCTTCAGCCTGCTGAATGGCAGAAACCAGATCACCCTCATTATTGCTCTGAATACAAGTCAACGCCACTCCGCGCTCAGCGGCCAGCTTCTCCAATCCGGCAATAATTCCCTCCAGTGTCTCTTTCCCATATATCCCCGGCTCACGGCGGCCAAGCATATTAAGATTCGGACCGTTTATTACCAGAACCCTGATCTTTATCGCGGCTGTCTTCATCTCGAAATCCCCCGTCTAACTAGCTCACTCTATCCCGCAGCAGGAATTAGGCATTAGTCATTAGAAACTAGTATCTTTCGCCTAATTCTTACCTCATAGTCTCATCCTAATGTAGCACAGACATTCTTGTCTATGCTACCAGATCCACAGGCACGAATGCCTGTGGTACATTAAAAAGATTCGAGTGTAAAAGTACGGATAAAGATAATGCTCCAAACCCTCGCACTCGTACACATACTCTTACACACATATCTCTCAATATTCGCCCGTATCCCAGTCTGTCTTCCGCTTCAGAACGACAAAGCTCGCGACAAAGTTTTTTACTCCCACACTCCCACACTCCGCCCGTCTTCGCCCCTCCGGGTCTGCATTCTGCGGTCTTCTTCCCCCGCATCCCATCTCCCCAGCCGCCATGCGGCCAGATATTCAACATTACCAGCCGGCCCTTTTAATGGCGATTCAATCGTACCGATATGCTCCAGCCCCAACTCACCACGGCCGAACGCAACAATTCTATCCACAATTTCACGCCGCACCTGCTCATCACGCACCACCCCGCCACGCGCAACCTGCTCGCGCCCGGCCTCGAATTGCGGCTTTATCAGAGTAACAATTTCGGCCCCGCGCTGCAATACCGGAATAACCGCCGGCAAGATCATGGTCAGCGAAATAAAGGAAACATCCACGACCGCCAAGCCGGGCTTTTCCGGCAAATCGGCAGGAGTAAGGTAACGCGCATTGAAACCTTCACGCGCAATCACTCGCGGATCTTCATGCAGTTTCCAATGCAACTGCGCACGACCGCAATCAAATGCGTACACCCGTGAAACGCCATTTTGCAGCAGACAATCGGTAAACCCGCCAGTTGAAGCACCGATATCCAGCGCCACCCGGCCTTCAACATTCAACTTGAAATGCTCCAGTGCGGCGGCCAGCTTCTCACCGCCACGGCTGACAAAGCGCGGAAGCTGCTTAAGCTCAATCACGGCATCTTCCGCAATCTTGTGCCCGGCCTTCGGTGCGGGATGCCCGTCAACCAGTACATTGCCGGCCATCACCAGCCTGCGTGCCGCCTCACGGCTTTCAGCAAGCCCGCGCGCCGCCAGCAAAACATCAAGCCGTTCCTTTGGTACTTTCTTCATAAAGCGGCTTTATCCCGGCAGCAATACTATCGGCACATAATCCGTGCTGTTTCATTAAATCGGCAACCGCCCCGTGGCGTACAAACGCGTCATTCGGCCAGCCGCAGCGGACCACCGGACCAAACCAACTGCGCGAATGTAGATATTCCTCCAGCTCCGATCCAAACCCGCCGCTGCGTACCCCGTTCTCAATGGTTACAAACAGCTTCACACGTTTCGCCTGCTCGGTAAGCAAAGCAGTGTCAAGCGGCCTGATCCAAAGTGCGTCCACAACATCGGCCGGAATGCCGGCAGCGCCCAGCTTTTCACGCAGCGCCAACGCCAACGGCAGCATATCCCCCAGCGCCCAGATGGCAACCGCACCGCCGTTGCTTTCTACAACCCGCGCTTTCCCCGCTTCAAGCGCCGCCGCATGCGGCACCGCAGGGGCCCGCCCACGCGGATATCGGATAACCGCCGGACCGCTATGTCCATGCGCAATGCGCAGCATCTCAGTCAGATCCCCCGCCGAAGACGGCTGCATCATCATCAGATTCGGAACCGGACGCAACAGGGCAATGTCAAAGATGCCGTGATGCGTCGGTCCGTCATCCCCGACAATCCCCGCACGGTCCAGACACAAGGTAACCGGAAGCTGCTGTAAACAGATGTCATGAATAACACAATCCACCGCTCGCTGCAGAAAACTTGAATATACAGCATAAACCGGACGCATGCCCGCCGCCGCCAAACCCGCGGCAAAGGTTGCGGCATGCTCCTCGCAAATCCCAACATCAAAAAAACGCTCAGGAAACTCTTTGGCAAATTCCGACAATCCGGTGCCGGTGGGCATTGCCGCGGTTATGGCGGCGATCTGCCGGTCATCACGGGCCATGGCAACCAGCGCTTCACCAAACACCAGCGAAAAAGTCTTTTCAGAACCGGCTGCCGCCGGCTGCCCCGACCCGACATCAAAACTGCCGGTACCGTGCCAGACATCCGGCGCGGATTCCGCAAAATGATAGCCGCGCCCCTTTTGGGTGGAAACATGCACCAGAATCGGCTTGTCGTAATCACGCGCAATCTTCAACGCATCTACCAGCGCTCGCATGTTGTGTCCGTCAACCGGACCGATATAACGCAAGCCCAGTTCCTCAAACAGCACACTGCGCAAAAACAGACTCTTCAAAGCCTCTTCCGTCCGGTAATACGCCTTTCGCAGCCACCCCAGCTTCAACCAGTTTGTGGCAACATCCTCCACCGAACGCTTCCAGCGGTTATAGCGCGGACTAGACAGCAGACTGCCAAGATAACGCGATATGGCTCCGACATTCGCGGAAATTGACATCTCGTTATCGTTAAGAATAACAATCAGACGCTTTGTAGACGTTGCTACATTATTAAGTGCTTCCAGACTAATCCCGCAGCAAATCGAAGCGTCTCCCACCACCGCCAGCACATGTTCTTCTCCGTTGCGGATATCACGCTCCGCCGCAAAACCGAGTGCGGCCGACAAAGCTGTGCCGGCATGCCCGACACCAAAGGCATCATACTGACTCTCTTCACGGCAGGGAAATCCGGAAAGACCGCCGGACTGACGCAGACCGCTGAACGCATCACGCCGCCCGGTCAGAATCTTATAGGCGTAGGACTGGTGTCCCGTATCCCAGACAATCTTATCACGCGGCGGACTGAATACGCGCAAAAGCGCCACACTCAGCTCCACCACCCCCAGATTGGCCGCCAAATGACCGCCGGTCTTGCTGACCGTCGACAATATCAACTGCCGAACCTCGTCCGCTAAACGCTCCAGCTCCTCAACCGGTAACTCCGCCAGATCAGACGGAGATTCAATTTTCCTCAATAAATCCATGTCTATAGATTGAAACACTTTCACGCCAACGTCAAGCACGGGTTAACAATCAAAAAGTCAAAAGTCCGGCATTGACAGCGGCAGGCAATTTTTATATTTTGCCTTTTCTTTTCGCAGCAGGGCGGCATAGCTCAGTTGGTCAGAGCAGAGGAATCATAATCCTCGTGTCCGGGGTTCGAATCCCTGTGCCGCCACCATACTTCGCTCTGCGCTGCGCTTGAGCTTCCCGCTTCGCAATAGCTTCGCCGGACAGGCCTTATGAGTGTAAGAGTACGTGTACGAGTAAGGTAAGACCATGCGGGCCGGAGCCCCTTACTCTTACACGTACTCTTACACTCGGATCTCTTGACCCATGTGCGGAGAGCACGTTATCGTCGCTGGGGAATGGGGATGGGATGTAATACCCACGGATGGCAGAGCCGGCCCACGGATCAATACAAAGATGGGACTTCCGAAGAATCTGTGGGTAGATTGTTGTTGTCTGGTGTCGTCGCATCAGCCGCACCTGTGTCCGTTGTTGAAAATGCAATACAAAAACAGTATGAAGTATGCACCAACTCGCAGATGCGCCCCACCCGGTGACGAATCGTTCATTCAGCAGCCAGTTTCAGGTAATGTTATCCGAATAAATTTTGCTGTTCCCTGCGGTGCATGCCACTCGACATCCTGAATGCCGGCCGGCATCAGGCATGATCTGCCGGCGGGTATGACAAGGTGGCCTGCCGCGGTATTTACAGTTACGGCTTCACGTTCGTTATACCAGATTTCCATACGGTTGGTTGAACGTTGCTGCCGCCAGGTGTTTTCGAATGCGACTCTTTCAACCCGGAAATAGTCACAGGAAACAATACTCCATAGGTGCGCGTTGAGCGGGGTGTGTTCTTTGCTGCCGAATAACTGTATGTAGCGCGGATCATCCGGGGCGGTTGCTGCGGGTTGAATCATCTCTGCATGGTGATCATTCCAATCCATAACCATCAGGGCTTTATCCAGATGAAGGTCCCGTGGTTTGCCATCATCGCCGGTGCGTTCCCAGTCATAGACCCGGTAGGTGGTATTGGAATTCTGCTGGACTTCAAGCAGCAGGCAGCCTTCGCCGATGGCGTGCACGCGTCCGCCCGGCACAAAAAGCGCTAGTCCCGCTGCCGCCGGCAGCCGGTGCAAGGTGTCTTCAAGATGCCCCTGCTGCAATGCCTCGACAAACCTTTCGCGGTCAGTACCTTCCTTCAGCGCGGCGAACAGACAGGCCCCCGGTTCTGCATCGAGCATATACCACATTTCCGTTTTCGGTTCCCCGCTGGCGGCTGCCGCATTTCTGTTGTTAGGATGCACCTGCAGACTTAAGCGCAGCCGCGCATCAATGATTTTTATCAGCAACGGAAAAGCATCTGCCGCAGCGGTGTCTCCCAATAATTCCCTGCCGTAGTGTATGCGCAAATCGGCCAAAGACATTCCGGCCAGAGCACCGTTTTCAACAATGCTCATTCCGTCCTCGCGCTCGCTTATCTCCCAGGATTCAGCGCAGCGTGACAGGCCGGTATTGCGCTGCATTTTAGTGTCGAGCCGCGTTCCGCCCCAGATGTAATCTTTGTAAACAGGCTTGAACAGCAATGGATACAGGTTAGTTTTCATTGATCTCCAAGTGTGTGCCGCGGACAAGGTGTTTTGTTATTGCGCCATCCGGTGTGGTGGAAACCACTCCGACGGTTCCGTTGAATTTGATGCCGTTACCGGTGTATTCAAAGGGCGTGATATTGAGAAAAATAATTACGCTGCTTCCGTCGGGCAGTGTCAGTCGGGTTACTTTTCCGTGTTGATCAATGGTTTCGGCGTTGAGTGGCGGTTCGCCGTCCTTTCGCACTCCGAAGATCCATGTGGCACTTTGGTTGCGCGGCATATCCCAGCGGAAGAGTTCGGTAACTGTATCGAACCCGGCAGTTCTCCCGCGGCCGATATCATCACCTTTACGGTTGCCGAAGCGGCTGCCCAGTGACTGCCGGTTCAGGTCGTCTTCAGCGATGTGTACAAATTCGACATCCGGCGGCCATAGCAGCTGCAGGCGGCCATGCACACCTTCCGTGGAGCTGAAGTCGGCGGCGGCTTTTTCGCGCTGCATATTATCGGGTTGGGCAGTATGAAAGCGCCAGACGGTCTCGCAGACTGTTTCCAGATTATCTCTTACAACGAAGACATCGGGTTTAATAAAAAGGACCTGCCGGTCATAGCCGTTGCGAGCTGCGGGCGGTGTGCTGGTGGATAAATCCAGCGCGGGATTATATGGAAACATGCAGCGCGCGTTTGCATAATCAATTAATTCGCTGTATTCATCATCGCTGATCCATGGGGCAGGGTATTTAGCCGGCAGGGTCCAGTTATTAACTCCTTTGAATTCGATTTGCGTTCTACCGGCCGGTCCCTGTTTATAGTCGTTGCCGTATGTGCCGCCCGGCGGTGAGCCCCATGCGGCATTCACGATGAACGGAACATTGCGGCCCCAGAACCAGATGGCGCCTTTGTCCATATGGTGGTGTCCCCAGGCCTGTCCGGCGCGCAACAGCAGGTAGCCTTCGCTTGAATCAGGACCGAATGAGCGCATTGAAGCTCCATAACCCTGTAAAAACCGGCTGCGGTTATCCGGTTCGCTGACCGCTATGCCGTCGGGTATTTCGGCATCTTTTTCTTGCAGGAGCCACGCCATCCTGCCGGCAATTTCACGCACGGCGGGATTAGCTGACTGACTGAAGTAGGGCAGTGATGCCTGAAAATGGTTGATAAAGCTGTTGGGGGAGACCCCGTGGTCGCCGACCGGCGGGGGGATCCGGATGCCGCCGAAACGGGCATCACGTGGTGAGTGGGCATAGACCCAGAACTCGAACATGCGTGCAAACCGCACATCATCAAAAAAATCGCGTGCTCCGGAGTTGCGCAGGTCATGTGCCAGCGGCAGTAGATTATGCATAGTGTGGGCGGCGTAGGTATGACTTTCCTCCCACGAGCCACTTTCCGGGTAAACATAAGCATCCAGCGCCATATTCATCTGCTCGGCACCGTAGTTTAGAATTCTTTCACCATCGGGGTGCTTGAGTAATTTAAGTCCGACCCCCAGTGCGCTGACGCAGCGATAGCGGTCGGCATTGAAGTTCTGGTTTTCCATGCCTTGATATAAGGGGTTCAGCGCTTCCGGGTGGGTCCATGGCAGCATGGCGCGTTCACCGGGATAGGCGGAATCATCCATCGCCATATATGCCAGCATGGCGGGGCCGACGAGCCGGTTGTTAATCTGGTTGCTTTCACGCAGCGCCGCCAGGGAAGTGTCTTCAGTCTCGCGTGCCCAGCGTGCATAGCCTGCCGCGCCACCCGGAATGCCCCGGCGCATATTGGGATTGGAACCATTAAAAACCTGCAGTCCGGCCCGGCCGCCGGTGCCTTTAAGCGCGTTATTGACGTCGCCGCCGAACCCCAAACTGCCGGCCGGGGCGGTATCTTCCGGTGCAACCTCCCCGCCGGACGGATCCCACACCAGCGGCAGACGGTTGATCCGATCAAGATTCCATACCCCTTCCTGCAAATGCGCTTTGGCGAAGAAGCGATCGGTTTCAAAATGCGGGACAGTTTCTTTGGTGCGTTTGCCCTCGTCATCCAGCACGAAATTACCTTCATCATCGCGCACATCGCGTTCGCGCGTGCCCCATTCGCCGGGCTTGCGTGCAAAGATGGCCCATTGGCGGTGGCCGTCCACCAGCCATGCCTCCATTGCAATGCGTTTCTCAGAATCGGTCAGCCCCGGGACTCCGCGTGTATCGCGGTTGCCGGGAACTTCCGGGCGGATGTAAAGATCAACATGGTTGACTTTGGCGCGGGTCCACAGATCCGGCCGGCGGTAAAATGCGCCGACGGCAAGCGTGCGGTCCGGATTCATCAGGGCAAGGGTTTCCTGTTTGCCGCGAAAATAATTAAACTGTGACCATATCACCATGCGTGCCAGACAGGTTTGCTCTTCGACAGTGATGAAATCGCTTGCCGGATTACGCACGCCTTCGATCTCGCGCCACTGTATCAGGCGCTGGTCTTCCGGAAAGAAAAACCATTCCGACTGCCAGTCATCAAGATTAAAGACAAAACGTGAGTTGCCGCCCAAATTGAAATCTTCCGTGATAGCGACATATTCCTTGCCGGCAGTAAAGCGCAGGCTGACGCGGTATGTGCGGTTGTCTTCGAATTCGTATGCAAGCCGGACTTCGATGAAAACCGGGCCGGAATCAATTTTCACATCGAGTGCTTCGACGCGCAGCATCGAGTCGATATAACCATCTCCGATCCATTCTTCCCCGTCGCCGGAAACGGCGGTAACCGGTCCGGGCAGCTCAAAACTGCATACCGGTGGATTAAATTCATGGCGTGTGTGATGTGATTGCATTAGTGATGTGCCGCTATTGAAGGGCGTATCATCCGTAACCGGGACGAGCGCCGCAAAAGTTCCGGTATGGATGGCCGCCATGCTGATTTGCCGGCTGCCGGCTTGAACTACGCGCTGTGGCCCGATGCGCAGTGGTGTTGCATGTTCCTGAGCAGAATCGGTCACGGCAAAAATTACGATCTCGTGTCCGCTTTCCGTTGAGTTGAAGAGTGTCCAGATGCGCGCTTTTGTAACGGCGGCGCGGGAACCTTCCAGCATTTCCGCCTGAGCGGGTCTGCCGTCGGCAAAGCCGAGTGATTCAAGAGCGGAGCCGCCGCGGATTTCAATATCAAAAGACACTGGCTCGCCGCGATAGTTCATGTTGAAATAGTCATTAATTGCGGCCCGTTCCGGTTTGATCCTTTGTGAAGCGGCGGACACCAGCCGGCAGCCACCCAGCAGCATAAACAGCGTTAGAAATATAAAACGAGTCATTGTGACAATTCCTTTTGTTTCAGCCGGAAGTTAACGGACAGGTCATCCTGGTCATCGGGTTTTTCCGTAACCATAAAAGCCATATGGCGTGAGCCATCGAACAGTCTGAATTCGAGGGTAAGATGACCTTCGTAGAGTGACTGTCCGAGAATCGGTGCTGTGCGCGGGTTGGGGGTGCTGTCGGATTTTGTTTCCGGTGCCTGGAAGTGGCGGCTTTCAGGGCGGCCGGGCAACTGCCGCCGCTGCCAGAGTTGAAAGCCCATCCCGTCCGCATTCTGCCATTCCGGCAGATTGCGCACAAAAAAGCCGGCCACATCGGAATGGTCTTTTTCCGGATGATAAAAAGCCGCGCCACCGGGGATGTTGTTGCTGATGGATCCTGATGGGGCAAATGTAAATTCCGGCTTATCGTAGTATGCGGGCAGATAGAGGTAGTTTACATTATCGCCGTTCAGCGATGTTGCAAAACCGCTGGTGGGCTGCCAGTTGTAAAAAGCATCGAAGACAAACAGGTCGCGTGGGCCAAGTCCGGCAACTTCATCAATCAGCAGCACGCCGTGGGCGACGCGCAGCACTGCTTCGTAGCGCTTGTCATTTTCAAATTTGTACAGCAGCCGTATACCGGAATCATCGGTTGTTGCGGTGAAATTGAGCAGGCGCAGACGAGTTTCCAGATAGCCGCGGCCCCGCCATATTCCATCACTGCCGCGGAATGCTGCAACCGGTCCGGGTACAGAGTACAGTGCAGCTCCATTCTGCCCAAACGAGTGTGAACCGTCCGGAACCATTACCGCAAAATCTCCGACATCGAGTATGGTTGTTTCCAGGGAGAAAGGATTCGGTGCCGACGGCGGTGGCGAGTTGGCGCCGCCGGCCGGTGGTGAAAGCGGTGGCGGCGGCGGGGTGCCGACAGCATTATGCGTAATGGGTGAAAGCAGTGTCAGCAGTCCGGCTACGGGATAAGCTGCGCTGCGGCAAAACTTCGATAGTGATTTGTTGTTGCTGTTTTTCATAAGCTAAAGCTGCCATAAAGTCTCCGTCTGTGCCAAGCTTCAAATGCCAGATTTCCATGATTGACGATTGCCTTATAATTGCATAGTATTTTCATATGAAAAATGAGAATGATCGTACCTTGCGCATTATTGTTGGCCGTAAGAAAAAGAGCCGTGTGTCAACCGCTGCGCAGCGCGTAATGAAGCAGACGATGCCGATACCGCTGGACGATGTTTTCGAGAGTATTCCGGTTGAGACGGTTTCGCACCTTGATGTAACCCTTCCGGATGAAAAGCATATCAAGATTAAGCTTGGCGAGTCGCCGCTTGAGATCGGACGGGAGGATTCATGTGAGCTATGTCTGCCGCTGCATAATGTATCGCGGGTGCATGCGCGAATCATTCTGGATAATGAGGAGCATATCATTGAGGATATGGAAAGCACCAATGGTACATTTGTCAACAGTGTGCGGATTGCCTCATGCACATTAAAGAACAATGACCAGATCCGGATTGGTGAAGCGCGGCTGGTATACGTCAGGGAAAAGATTCAAAGAAAGGCCTGAGTCCTTTGAAGGCAAAAAGCATGCTGGTGACATTCTGGGGGACAAGGGGATCAATTTCAACACCGGGTCCGCAGACCGAAAAATATGGTGGTAATACCGCCTGTGTTTCTGTGCGGCAGGGATCAACTATTATCATTTTCGATGCCGGGACGGGTATTCGTGAACTGGGTCTGCGGCTGATGCGCGAGTACGAGCGGACCGGGGCTCCGCTGGAGGTGCATTTGCTTTTGAGTCATACTCACTGGGATCACATTCAGGGGTTGCCGTTTTTCTCGCCGGCGTATCTGCCGGATACTAAACTCAATATTTACGGCAGCCCGAAAAAGGGGCGTTTTCTGGCATCCATTCTTGAGGGGCAGATGGACACGGAATATTTTCCGATCTCGATGCGCGAATGGGGGTCGCGGGTTGCGATAAGAGAGATCAGAAATCACTGTATTGACATCAACGGCATAGAAGTTGTTTCGGAGGAGCAGCATTATCATCCCGGGGGTTCGATCAGATTCAGGTTATCATCGGGTGCTGCAAAGATCGTTTATGCTTCGGATGTTGAGCTTGATGCCTTTATTACAGGGCGTCCGGCAGACAAGAACAAAAAGGTGAAGGCGCAGGCTGCTGCGTACAAGGCATTTATTCAGGATGCGGACCTGCTGATTGGTGACGGCCAGTATTCAACAGAGGAATACAAGCGTTGTGTTGGCTGGGGGCATACATCAATGCCGGTACTGGCCGAGGTTGCTTCAGAATGCGGGGTGAAACGTCTGGCGGTCTTTCATCATGATCCGCAGCATTCAGATCACTACCTTGACCGGGCGGCGCACCGTCTCAGTCCTGAATATGCAGAAGGCGAAGATCCGATGTCGCTGTTCTGGGCACGCGAGGGCATGACGCTGTCGGTGAGTTAGTTTTGCTTAGCTGTTATTTATCAATACCCGCCTGTTTTTGACCCTCAGTTTGTTTTCGCTGATCAGTCGCAGAGCTTCCGGATAGGCGATATGTTCCTGCTGCTGAATGCGAGCATGCAGGCTTTCGATTGTGTCGTCATCGAGAACGGGAACATGGCGCTGAATAATGATGGGTCCGGTGTCGGTGCCTTCGTCGACAAAGTGTACAGTGCATCCGGTGATTTTTGTGCCGTAATCGAGCGCCTGCCGCCAGGCATGCAGCCCTGGGAACGCTGGCAGCAACGACGGGTGGATATTGATGATGCGGTGTTGAAAAGCGCGCAGCATACCGGCCTTGATTATCCGCATAAAACCGGCCAGTACGATCAATTCGGTATCATAATCATTCAGAACATTCAGGTATTGTTTTTCGGCTTCACCGTCAAGCTTGGTGCGGAACGGTTCGGCGCTGATATAGTGCTGAGGAATGCTGGCGGCTTTGGCGCGTGCGAGAATGCCGGCGTCGGCAACGTCGCTAATGACGCAAGTGATTTCAGCGGCGAGACTGCCATTGCTGATGGCCTCAAGGATTGCCTGCATATTGGAGCCGTTGCCTGAGCCAAGGACAGCCAGTCGAAGTCTGCTTGCACTGTTTTTGTCAGTCGCATTCGCGCTCATAAGCGATCTTTACGTGTTGTATTCATTTTTCCGGCTGATCCTAAGTGCGACTGGCTCATCGCTGTGTTGCGCACTAAAGACAAACTAACCAGAAAATTCAAGTTCACTGTGTTCGCTCTGCTACGCCGCGGCACTTTTCGCTCTTCGAGCTATGCAGGGCAGCCCGGCTTCGTTTCGCTCACTGTGTTCGCTCTGCTACGCCGCGGCACTTTTCGCTCTTCGAG